>JAVBSF010000389.1:0-4150 GCA_031556925.1 Pararhizobium sp. | reverse complement strand
AGCTATGGCCATTTTGAAGGAGATCAATTCCTAACAGATGACTTTATGCCCTATACCAACCAGGTAACGACCATTCACTGCGATAGTCACCGCAATTACAAACAGTACCTTATGGAAAATGAATACCCTGTAATCCTCTCTGAAACTGTCAATCGCGGCAAGCCCATGTTTTTTGGTGCCGGCGCTTACTTTATTTTCCGTGAGGATGTGCCGATGCTGGTCAACGACGTGGTAGACTTCGACTCACTTCAAAAAGGCAAAACGCTCATTGGCCATATTGTGGGAGGTATCCAAAGCACACTGCCTAATTTGACATGCCCCGGAGACTCATGTGCCTCGCGTTATATTTTCAATGTGTACGTCAACAAAAAGTAATCAGAATAACACTCTAAAAGGGTGTTTCCAGAGCACACTCGGGATGCTTTGTAAACACCCTCATAGCTTTGCCAGAGGAAACATACTTTGCAGCCAATACCTTTAAGTGAACTATCGCTCAAACAAAAAAAGGCTCTAAAGACCTTTTTGCCAGCAGAATATCACCGCGCATTAGATGGCAAAGATCCTTGGGAAGTTAGCGATTCACACATAGCAGCTCAAGTGATCCTCGATCAAAACCACATGCCAATTGCTTTGGCTTTAGCGACCTGCCGACAGCATATACAAATCGCCGAGATTTTAGCTTTATATGTCGCTGAGGAGCATCGCAACCAAGGGATCGGCACATTTCTCTTAAGCGAATTTCAAAAACAGCTACACCGCCAATCCATCAAATGGCTAGCGTGCGTCTATTCGACGGACAGCGAAAGTTACCTTCATTTTGAAAAGATCTGCCGCAAGCTACACTGGAATGAGGGAGAGCTTTTTTTGGTGCGCAGCTACTATATGGCAAACCATTTTCACCAACCATGGGTGGCAGCAAACTGGCTAGGGCATCGCTTGGCCGGCGATATGTCTATTGTTCCATGGAAAAAAATTTCTAACTTAGACCTTGAGAAATTGGATGCAGAATATCTGCAAGGCAACCTATCGACTTCGATATCGCCTAAGACATATCGCCAAAACTTCGAAAAGTGCAACAGCTTGGCTTTAAGAAAAGGAAAGAAAATTGTCGGCTGGATACTGACGCAAAAAGTCGATAGCGATACCATCAAATACCGCTCACTTTACATCGAACGAGAATATCGCCACTTTGGCTACGCTATCACATTGCTTGCCGCCGCCATACGCCTACAACAAGCTTCAAAGTTTCGATCAGCCATTGTAGAAATCAATGTTCAACAGGCCGATCGCGCTTGGCTGCATTTTGTCAAAAAGCGCGCACTGCCAAGTGCCTATAAAGTCGAAAGGCTCAAGCGCGCAGTATGCGAGCTCAAAGCTGAAATTGTGTGAAAAATTTCTCGTAGCGCACAGAGCGCGACGAAGGGCAAAAGTGCCCTTTGCCGCGCTCTTGCGAAGCTACGGTTGTCAATGGCTCGTTAAACAACAGCCAAAACGTGACATCTATCTCTGAGGTTGCTATATTCGCGCTCGCCAGTCTCAGAAATAAATCCTCTTAAGATCATGGCTAGCGGATTTACACTGCGGCGAATTTCTTCAGAAGTTGGTCCATCGAATCGCTTTATGCCATAAACCTTAGGCATCTGCCAGGCTTTAACACTTTTATTTTTACAATTCTCTGTATCCATCTTATGCTGCTTGCGGCTATCGAATATTTCCACCTTATAGTCGACTCCTAAAACCCCTTGAGCAAACTGCGTTTGGTGGGCAGTCTGTGCTTCGCTGATGGTTGGCTCCTTAGCATCTTTCTCTCGCTTAAAGCGAAATCCCATAAAATCTATGCACCCTTTTAGCTCGGCACACTCTTTTTTGCTTTTGGCTGCCCCAAGGTGCACTTCTCCACCCATTGGGAAGAAATCACCAACTTCTGTGGAATGCATGATATTAATGCCAACCCCATGCTGGGCAATAATCTCTTTGTGCTCAAGTGCCCAAGTTTTATAAGCTTCGTTATCGCTCTCGTTGATTTTAGGAGAATCAAACAGCCAAAGCCCCACTTTATTGCCAGGGAGAGCCACGCGCTGATTTTTGCCAAGATAATGGATAAATTGTGCTTGAGCACAAGCCCCACCTAGACTGTGACCAACAAAAGTTAAGTCTGAATGAGTTTTATACTTTGGAAGCTCTTTAAGCTTCTTCGCATGTATATACAACAGTGTGTGCCATTTTATCAGCAGCTTCTTTCGTATACTTGGATCTTGGTTTTTTGATAATTCCGTGCGAATTGCATGGATCCCCTTAAAGAGCTTCTTTTTAACAGGATCGAGTAGCGATTTTGTGTTTGCTGCGACTGGATTAATGAAAGCCGTGTCAAGCTCATTAATCAAGGCTGCAATACGTTGCACATAGCGGCTGCCGCTATTTAAATAGTGAGGATGCTTCTCTAAAATTTTCTTCAGCGCCTTGCCTTGCCTTATCTCTTTGTCTGGATTAACTGGCTTATCTGAATGGACATACTCCCTAACCAGTTTTTTATAAGTATCCGCATAGCGGTATTCAGGATCCCAAACGATGGTGTCGCTGCGGCATTTGTTGTGGCGATCAAGATAAAGATCATTCAAGGTGGCATCGTGGCTGCGAAGAACTTCCTTAAGCGTTTTGGGCCTAAAGGACTCTATGGTCTCTTTCATGAGAGTCTCCGTAGCCAAAGTTAGATTTTTTTCAACCGCAGCCAAATCACAGGAGCGCCCTCCAAGTTCCCCATCGGCATTCATCGCATACAGCGTCCAAAGAGGCACGGTGTATTTTTTAAAAAAATCAGCTTCGTACTCATCGGCAAAGCCTGTGCCATGATACCCTGGGGAATTTATCGGGTTGGTATTGTTGAACATACTCGGCTTAGAGTCGATGTGGTAGCTATTAGAGGCTGTGCTGCGATAAAGCTTAATTGCTGGCAGCGTACGGTCTTTAGCAGCACTTTCTAAGGTGTAAGAAACGACGCCATAGCCATTGCTAATAAAGCTCGACACCTTATACCAGCGTTTATTGCCTTTAGCATCACTTGGAGCGGGGATCAGGCTGCCCACGCGCAGAGTGCCGTCTTTATTTTCTTTAAAGAGATGGCTCTTAGCAACTGTGAAAGCACATTTTTCGTAGAAAAGATGCCAGTCTTCCTGTTTTGCCAGCAAATTAAAAATGCGGCGCACTTCCTGTGTATCGATCCATGGCTTTCGCACATTCACCTCTGCAGTGGCATAGTAGGCGGTGCTTTGTTCATAGATCGCGCGACCAGAGTCTAAAACTTGCTCATCGGCAGGCTCAAAGACAGCCCGCAGCGATGCAAGCTGCTTAGAATTAAGCTCTGAGAGATCTTTACATCCTTGAATGGCGCTGAGATCAACCTTTTGCATGCCTCTATTTTCACGGCCTGTGTATGGCCCTCCTAAATTGAGGCGATTTAGGAAATCGTTAAGATCGTCCGCTTCAATATCATGCACGCCGATATTTAAGCGGTATACATGCTCGGGCGTTAACCATTCATTCTTTAAATCGCACTTAAAGCGGCGTAAAACATCGTCAACCTTATTCACGCCATATTCAACTTTCATCTGCTCGAGATATTCTTTGCGAGCGCTTTCCAAAGCAACTTTATCGCTATCTGTCAACAAGGCTCTAGCCTTCAGGCGATATTGACCATTAACTTTGACAAAAACATAAGGATCATTGTCAGGGAAAAATCTATCCTTAGCTGAATAATTAGGCTCATGGTATTGAGATGCTAGAATTGTCAAGCGAGTAAAGGCATCCAGATTTTTTCCAATAGAGATATCGTCATCCACCCATGTATTCCATACGCCAGTGTAGGCCCTGCAGGAGGAAAGCAGGGAGACATTCAATCTAACAATACCATCGTCACCTTGCTCATGGAGGAAAGAATCTAAAAAGCCAGCTACAGGCTTTGAAAATTGCTCTTTGGCAGTCAGTGTAACTTCCCATTCCAGGCCATCGTATATGAAGGTAGCGGGCTGCTGAGGGTTATGGCCATTGGCCAGCAATTGAGCGGCGGCAGAGCTTAACTGGCGGTTAGTAGCTGGGGAGATCTCCGCAGGAGTGTTGACAACAAACTTCTGATTGCCACTTAAAAGCAAGTAGC
>JAVBSF010000169.1:0-7964 GCA_031556925.1 Pararhizobium sp. | reverse complement strand
TGATGGCGCTGGTGATCGCCTTGTCGTCCTCGTCGGCGGGAATGTCCTTTACGAAGGAGCGGTCGATCTTCAGCCGCTTCACGGGGAAGCGCTTCAGCGCGCTGAGGCTGGAATAGCCGGTGCCGAAATCGTCGATGGCCAGCTGCACGCCGAGCGATTCGAGTTCGTGCATGGTCTTCACCGCCTGCGCCACGTCCTGCATGATCAGGCTTTCGGTGAGTTCCAGTTCTAGATAGCGCGCCTCAAGCCCGCTCTCCTCCAGTGCTGCGGCAACGCGCGAAACCCAGTCGCGCTCGCGGAACTGGCGGGCGGACACATTGACGCTGATGACGATCGGCGGCAGGCCTGCATCCTGCCAGGCCTTGTTCTGGCGGCAGGCGGCGTTCAGCGTCCAGTCGCCGATATCGACGATGAGCCCGGTTTCTTCGGCGAGCGGAATGAAATCGCCGGGCGCAACGATACCGCGCTGGGGGTGCGCCCAGCGCAACAGCGATTCGGCGGCGAAGATCCTGCCGGTCTTCAGGTTCATCTGTGGCTGGTAATGCAGCACGAATTCCTCGCGGATGACCGCTTCGCGCAGTTCCTCGTAACGCCGCAGCTTCTCATGGGCCGTCGCCGCCATCTCCGCATCGAAGATCTGGAGATTGTTGCGGCCAAGCTCCTTGGCGCGGTACATCGCCGCGTCGGCATTGGCGAGAAGCTCTTCGGGCGTCGAGCCATGCTCGGGAAAGCCGACGACGCCCATGCTGCAGCTGACCTGCAGGCTGCGGCCGGAAAGGGTGAGGGGGGCGGCGATGGCGCGGCGGATCTCTTCGAGCCGCGGCACGATGATGCCGTTTTCCGGCGGCAGGTCGGTGAGCAGGATGATGAACTCGTCGCCGCCGACGCGCACCACCATGTCACTCTTGCGCACGCATGACTGCATGCGCCCGGCCACCACCCGCAGCAGTTCGTCGCCGGCCTTGTGGCCGAGGCTGTCGTTGATCAGCTTGAAATTGTCGAGGTCGAGGAAGGCGAGCGCCACCCACTGATTGTCGCGCAGCGCCTTCTGCAGCGCCTGCGCGACCCGCTCGTCGAAGCGCACCCGGTTCGGCAGGCCAGTCAGCGCGTCGTGATGCGCCATGAAATGGATGCGCTCCTCGGTCTTCTGCCGTTCGATGGCGATGCCGGCCAGATGGGCGGCCATGGAGATCAGCTCGCGCTGTTCCTCATTCGGAACGCCGACCGTATGGGAATAGAGCGCGAAGGTGCCGAAGATGTCGCCGTAATAGGAGCGGATCGGCATCGACCAGCAGGAGCGATAGCCGAAGGGACGCACCAGCTCGGCATAATCTTCCCAGAGCGGATCGGAGAGAATGTCGTCGACGAGCACCGGCTCGTTCCGCCAGGCGGCGGTGCCGCAGGAGCCGACCTTGGGACCGATCTCGATCCCGTGGATGGCGGCGCAATAGTCCGGGTCGAGGCCGGGAGCGGCGCCGGTCAGGAGATGCTTGCCGTCTTCCGACAAAAGCAGGACCGAGCCGATGATGCCGGGCAGATGGCCTTCGATCATCGCCAGAAGCTCGGTGAAGAATTCCTGCAGGGAAACGCTTTTGGCGATCTTTTCCAGAAGCCGGGCCTGCCCCAGCAGCAGGCGTTCGACCCGCTTCTGCTCGGTGATGTCGCGCGAGACGCCGACGATCCCGATGGTCGTGCCGGCCTTGTTGCGCAGCGGCACCTTGGAGGTCGCCAGCCAGCGCTCGCTGCCCTTGTCGACGACCGCAAGCTCCTCGATGTCGAACATCGGCTCGCCGGTTTCCATCACCCGGCGCTCGACATCGAAGAAGCCTTGCGCCACCTCGCGCGAATGCAGGTCGAAATCGGTCTTGCCGATGATCTCGCTCATACAGCCGAAACCGTTTTCGGCGATGGTGGCCTGATTGGCCATCAGGAAACGCCCGTTGACGTCCTTGGCGTAGATGCAGTCGGGAACATGGTTGATCATCGTTTCGAGCCAGTCGTGGCGATCGGCGATGTCGGCCTGGGGGCTGGAAATGCGTGCTATTTCCGCGACCATGCGCTGTGTGGCGTCAAGCAGACGGCGGGTGTCGTCATTGCTGGCGGTCTTCGCTTCGCTGGTGATGCGGGCCCGGCTCATTTCCTTTGTCAAGCATGCCTCCAGGGCGGGGTGGCGCGCCGTTTTGATCGGCTCGGCCTTGTCTCCTTCGGGCACACTAGCAGCCAGAAGTTATCCGTCCCTAAAGACGGGGTTGCAATTTCATGATTGCATGGTCTGTTTTGCGTCCTTGGCGTGCAGCAATGTGTATCATTCCGATACGAATTTTCTGGCACGTTTCCTGCTGAGGCGGGGAAAAGGGAGAAAACATGAAACGCCGCATGCTCCTGACGCTCTTCGCCGTCGCGCCCGCCGGTTTCGCCCGGCCGGCGACGGCCTCGACGCGCGCCGAACCTCTCGGCGTTTTCGAGGCCGGCGAGCCGGGAAACCGCAGCCGCGCCTTTGTACAGCTTCTGGAGGAGGCGGCGCGGCGGCGCCAGCCCGTGCAACTGCCCGCCGGCGATTTTGTCGTTTCCGGCATCAGGCTTCCCGAGGGCACGGTGCTGTCGGGGGTTCCCGGCGCAACCCGGCTGATCCAGGCCGATGCCGGCCGGTTTGTCTTCGCCGAGGGGCTGGAGCGGCTGACATTGCGCGATCTGATCCTCGAAGCCGAAAGCCGGCCGCAATCGCAAGACGATCAGGGCGCGCTCGATCTGCGCGGCATCCGCAATCTCGCGCTTGATAATATCGAGATCCGCAACAGCGGCCGCCACGGGCTTTATGCCGAACATTGCGGCGGCCGGATCGAGGACTGCGTGATCGCGGGTGCTGCGGATGCCGGTATCTGGGCGGTGGAAAGCGAGGGGCTTTCGATTGCCGGCAACCGCATTTCCGATTGCGGCAATGGCGGCATTCTCGTGCATCGCTGGGAGGAGGGGGCGGACAACACCATCGTCTCGGGAAACCGCATCTCCAACATCGGCGCCCGTGACGGCGGCACAGGTGAAAACGGAAACGGAATCAATATCTTCCGCGCCGCCGGCGTCATCGTCTCGGGCAATCACGTCTCCGACTGCGCCTTTTCGGCGGTTCGCGCCAATGCCGCGACCAATGTGCAGATTTCGGGCAACCAGTGCCTGCGCTCCGGGGAGACGGCGATCTATTCCGAATTCGGCTTCCAGGGGGCTGTCGTCAGCGACAATCTGATCGACGGCGCGGCGAACGGCATCCTGATCGTCAATTTCAACGAGGGCGGCCGGCTTTCGACCGTCAGCGGCAATATCGTCCGTAACCTCTCGGAAAAAGGCCCCTATCTCCATGACGGCGCGGGCTTCGGTTTCGGCATCGCGGTCGAGGCCGATACGGTCGTGTCCGGCAATGTCATCGAAAACGCGCCGAAATGGGGGTTGATGCTCGGCTGGGGCCCCTATCTTCGCGACGTGGTGGCCAGCGGCAATGTCATCCGCAAGGCGGGCGGCGGCTGTGCCGTGACGGTGGTGGAGGAATCCGGCGCGGCCGTCATCGCCGACAATATTTTCAGCGACGTGCGCGACGGGGCCGTGCTGGGCTATCGCTGGAACGAGAAGGTGACAGGCGATCTCGCGGCCAGCGACGCCCGGCGTTTCGCGCATCTGACGATCTCCGGAAACCGGCTGGGCTGACCGCTTCCATCACAAGATTTCATCGATGGCATCAGCGCCGACGGCTTCCTGCAGGCGAGCGCTTTTCCTATCGTGCGGGCGCAACCGGGCCGGCAATCGCGCATGGCACATGTTTCAGGAGGAGAATCTCATGTTGACGATCTACGGCGTTTATCGCTCGCGCGCCTCGCGCAATTACTGGATGGCGGGCGAACTCGGCCTGGAATTCCGCGCCGTGCCGGTCATCCAGGCCCGCCGCCTCGCCGACCCTGCAAGCGCCGACGCTCCGCTCAACACTCGCTCGCCCGCCTTTCTTGCCGTCAATCCGATGGGCCTGATCCCCGCCATGGAGGATGATGGCCTGGTGTTGACGGAATCGCTCGCCAACAACCTTTACCTCGCCCGCAAGCATGGCGGCCCGCTGGCCGGGAAAACGGTGGTGGAAGAGGGGCTTATCGGCAACTGGACGATGTGGGCCGCAACGGAGATCGAGCCGCATGCGGTCAAGATCGTGCTGGCCTATGACAACGGCATTCAGGACACGGCCGAAGGCAAGGCGGTGATTTCCGCCGCAACCGCGGCGCTGGACAAGGGGTTCGCCCGGCTTTCCGCCCAGCTCTCCGAGACCCCCTATGTCATCGGTGACCGTTTCACGGTCGCAGACCTCAATCTGGCGGAAGTCTTCCGCTACACGCAATCGCAGGATCAGTTGTTTGCGCGCTATCCGGCGGTGAAGGCGTGGCTCGAAGCCTGCCAGTCCCGCCCGGCCTTCAAGACGATGATGACGACGCGGGCGCGCGAGTTGGAATAAGGGCTGCCCTTTTCAGGCGGGGTCGGCCTTCTGCAAAGTTCAAAGCGCATCGATCCGCTTCATGCTCTCGCCGATCTCGGCCCGCATCCATTGCTTGAACGCCCGCACGGTCGCCGTTTCCCGTCGGTCCGGCGCGGTCACGAAGTAGTGGCCGAAGCCGGTCAGGGCGCGGGTCTTGAAGGGGGCGACGAGCCGGCCTTCGATGAGGCTGTCGCCGGCCAGGGTCTGCCATGCCAGAACCGGCCCCTGTCCGGCAATCGCCGCATCGATGCACAGCGACACTTCGTTGAAGATATGGCGCTCGCCCATTTTGCGCCCTGAAAGCCCGACCTCGCGAAGCCAGGTTTCCCAGGAAAACATCGAGCCGGCATCGATGAGGGCGGGGAATTTCAGGATGTCGGCGGGCTCCTTCAGCTCTTTCGCCATGGCCGGCGAACAGACCGGAAAAATCTCCTGCGCCAGCAGCAGTTCCGCCTTGACGCCCGGCCAGTTGCCGCGGCCGACGCGGATACCTATATCGACATCCGAGGTTTCCAGATTGACGAGCGACGAAGTCGCGTCGATGCGCAGCTGGATATCCGGGTGATGCCTTGCGAAGCGGTCGAGCCGGGCCACCATCCAGCGGGCGGCAAAAACCGGGGCTACGGAAATCGTCAGGATGTTTTCGTCGCGCTTGCGGGCGGTAGCGACCGCCTGATCGAGAATTTCGAAGCCGGTCTTCAGCCGCTGCAGGAAGAGGGCGCCGAATTCGCTCGCCGCCAGCCCGCGCGGCGTGCGCGTAAACAGCGTGCGGCCAAGCTGCTTTTCCGTCTTGATGATCTGCTGGCTGACGGCGCCGATGGTGACGCCCAGTTCATCGGCCGCGGCCTGTAACGAGCCGAGCCGGCCGGCGGCTTCCACGGCGCGCAGGCCGTTCAGGTGGATCGCGTTCAGATTTTTCATGTAGAAAAACTATATCAGTATCCCGGCAATCTCAATTGAGAAGAGGTGCGGAAAGGCGGATTATTGCAACCCGACAACAAGGATGCAGATCCGATGATGAAGTTTTTCTCAAGAGACAGGCGCGCTGCGAAAGAGGCGGCGGTGGTGATCGATCTCCTCAGCCATCCGGATATTGCGCGCATGGACGCCCGCGAACTCGGCGATCTGCCGTTTCCGCGGCCGCAGGCGGCGATGGAGCAGGCGGAATGTCCTGCCGGTTCGCCCGTTCAGGCAAAGGCCCCGGTCACCCTGACATCGCCGACGAACAGGCCGTTCCAGTTGTGCATAGCGTAATCGGCCATGCCGCGCAGCGAGGCGTAGAGGTCGGGCTCGTTCCTGAAAAAGCGGGCAAGCGTGGCGGCAACCATGGCTTCGGCGGCGCGGGTCGTGCCGTCCTCGCATTTGAGCGCGATGCCGATGCCCTGTTCCGGGATTGCCGCGCAGAACACGCCTTCGGCGCCGGTCTTGACGAAGATGCGGCCGGGGGCGAGCTGCATGAGCTTGGTGCAGGCGCGGCCCGTGCCGGCGACATAAAAGGGCTCGGCCATGCAGGCCTCCATCAATCGCTTTGAGGCGCGGGCGCGCTGTGGCTCCAGCCCGGTGCCCGTCGCCATCCTCGCAAAACCATGGGCCAGCCCCTTGAGCGGAACGGCATAGGTCGGGATCGAGCAGCCGTCAGTGCCGCAATTGCCATGGCCGAGCACAGCCCCCGTCAGCGCCTCCATGGTGCCGCGGATTTCCCGCTGGAGCGGGTGGTCATAGGTGACGTAGCCTTTCGGATCGCCGCCATCATGGCAGACGGCGCAGACGAAGCCGGAGTGTTTTCCGGAGCAGTTGTTGTGAAGCGCGCTCGGACGCTCGAGCGTCTGCGCCTGCTCGATCAGGGTTTTCTGGTTGAACGACCAATGCGCCCCGCATTCGAGCGTATCGACATCCCGGCCGGCGGCGGCGAGCATCTTTGCCGCCAGCGCGACATGCTCGAGTTCGCCATTGTGGGAGGAGCAGGCCAGCGCCAGTTCCTTGGCGCCGAAGCCATAGGCGTCGGCGGCGCCGGTTTCCATCAGCGGCAGGGCCTGCATGGCCTTGCAGGCCGAGCGCGGGAACACGCCGCCATCGGTCTCGCCCAGCGAAAACACGGTTTTTCCATCACCGTCGACGGCGATGACCATGCCGCGATGGCGGCTTTCCACCAGCGCGCCGCGGGTGACTTCCACAAGTATGGGGTTCGACATCGGCTGCCCTCAAAAATCCGGTTTCCAATGCGTCATATCTCACCATTGCCGTTCTTCAAATGTCTTTAGAAAGCCGGACCCCTTCATGCGCTTTGTCAAACGCCTGCTGCTTGCCGTCCTCATCGTCTACCTGCTGCCGGCGCTGGCCTCGGCGGGATGGTGGTATGTCAAGGAGAGGCCCGGTAGCTGGCGCGAGGCGAACTGGTCGTCGGCGGGCGTGCTGCCGAAGGCTGAAGACAGCCGGGCGGCGGCGATCTACATCTTTTCTGCTGCCACCGGAGGCATGAAGGGCGCGGTCGCCAGCCATTCCTGGATTGTTACCAAGGCAGACGGCGATCGCCCCTACAATCGCTATGACAAGGTCGGCTGGGGTTCGCCGATCCGCCGCAACGGCTATCCCGCCGATGCGCGCTGGTATTCGAACCCGCCGCAGCTGGTTGTCAGCATCACCGGCAACCGGGCGGCGGCGTTGATCCCGAAGGTCGAGGCGGCGATCCAGTCCTATCCCTATGCCACACCCGGCGCCTATCGCATCTGGCCCGGCCCCAACTCCAACACCTTCGTCGCCCATGTGCTGCGCTCCGTCCCGGAGCTCGGCGCCGTTCTGCCGCCCGATGCCGTAGGTCGCGATTACCTGCCGGAAGGAAGGCTGTTCCAGATCGACGCAGACGGGCGCGACATGCATGCGACGCTCTATGGGCTGCTCGGCGTTTCCATGGGCGTGCGCAGCGGCTTCGAGGTGCATTTCATGGGGTTGGTGGCCGGCCTGGATATTGCACGCCCGGCCGTGAAGATACCGGCGATCGGCCGGTTGGGCGTTTGAGCGCATATCGCCAATGCCCGACGATCCACCGGTCGGTGACGTCCATGCGGGAGGCCTGACGCGCAAGCGGCAGCATCGCGCCGCTTCAAGGCAAGCGCCGGCAACGCGTTTGTGCCATTCTGGTCGATACCCGCAAAGCCTGTTGCGATCATCCGCACCATGCGACGAGGCAGGCCGGTTTGTAACTGCGTAGGGGAGGGTTGGTCATGTCCAGTGTCGAGGTTGAACCGGCGGAAATCCTGACGGCGATCAGCGCCATGCTGCAGGCGACAGCCTCCGAGGTGTGTGCGGCAATTTTCCGTGGCGTCCTCGATCGCTGCGGCATCGATACCTTCGCGGCCGGTGAGATCGATCTCCGGCACCGCGCCCGCGCCGTGTTTCACATCATCGACTGGCCCGAAGACTGGCGGCGCTATTATTTCTCATCGGGGCTCGTCAATCG
>JAVBSF010000257.1:0-5575 GCA_031556925.1 Pararhizobium sp. | reverse complement strand
ACCTGCTTTCGGCAGTTGTCGCAACTTGAAACCCGGTTCAAAGAACAGGGGCTCCCGCTCGTTTTCGGCCGGGGGTGGGGGATGTGTGAGCGGCTGTCGACAAGGCCGCGCTGTTACCGGAGTGCCGACAGTGCCGAAATTGCATCAAGCGGTCTCCGCCGCCGCCCTCAGCGCTGGCCTCTGGTTTCTTCCTGTGCCGGCCGGTGCCGAAACGATCACCGGCGCGATGGCCAAGGCCTATGCCAACAATCCCGATCTGAATGCCGTGCGCGCCGGCTTGAGAGCGACTGACGAAGGGGTGCCGATCGCCAAGTCTGGCTATCGCCCGCAGATCGAAGCATCGGCGACGGGGGCGGCAACCCGCTTCGACAGCGAGCATCGTCTGCCGATCGACTATCATACGGGCACCGCAAGCATCACCATCACACAGCAGATTTTCGACGGTTTCCAGACGTTGAACAATGTCCGTGCCGCAGAGGCCGTGGTGTTTTCCGGCCGGGAAACCCTGAAGGCCAACGAGATTTCGGTGCTGCTGGCCGCCGCGCAGTCTTATGCGAATATCGCGCGCGATCAGGCTGTCGTCTCCATTCGCAAGCAAAACCTCGCCTTTCTGAAAGAACAGGTGAGAGCGGCGACGGCGCGGTCGGATCTAGGTGAGGGAACGCGCACGGACGTCAGTCAGGCCGAGGCGGAAATGGCGCAGGCGCAGTCGCTGCTCTCGAATGCGATCTCGCAGTTGAAGGAAAGCGAAGCGGTTTACGTCCAGATCGTGGGCGATGCACCGGAAGGTATCAAGCAGCCCGGCCCGGCCACCAAAGGTCTTGCGAAAAATCTGGATCAGGCCGTAGCCGCCGGTCTGCGTGATCATCCTTCCATTGCGGCGGCGCAGTATAGCGCCGATGCCGCGGGCTATCGGGTCAAATCCGCGGAGGGCAGCATGTTGCCCGGTGTCGTCGTTCAGGGCTCCCTTTCCCGAAACACCAGCGACAATCCGACGGGAACATCCGGTTGGGAAAGCAGCTCCGGTACGATTGTGGCTCGCCTTCAGGTGCCGATCTATCAGGGTGGCGCGGAATATGGCCAGATACGCCAGGCCAAGGAGCGCCAGGGTCAGCAACAGATACTCGTCGATTCCGCTCGCGCCGAAGTGCAGCAGACGATCGTCACGGCTTATGCTCAGATGGAAGCCGCCCGTGCGATCATCGCTTCGAGCAAGGAGCAGGTTGCTGCATCCCGCAGGGCCCTTGCCGGTGTCATGGATGAGCTGAAAGTCGGCCAGCGCACCACGCTCGATGTGCTCGATGCGCAGCAGAACGTGCTTGTCGCGGAAGAAAGCCTCGTTTCGGCCCAGCGCAATGCTGTCGTTGCGAGCTATGGTCTGCTTGCGGCGATGGGCAATCTGACGGTGAAGAGCCAGGGGTTGCAGGTTGCGGAGTATCGGTCCGAAGAGCACTACGAAGCCGTCAAGGACAAATGGTTCGGACTGCGCACCGTCGACGGCAAGTGATCGCGCTCGCTAGTTTCAGCGATGGTCGGCAAGGTGACGGCGGCAACAAATCTGTGCATGATTCCCGTTAGCTGATTCGCAGGCTTTCGCGCCCGGCCGAAGTCGCGATAAGTTCCTGCCAATGATTTTGCTGCGATGTCCCGGAGTTTCCGGGATGCAGAAACGGGGAAGAATATGGCACAGCCCAATGTAGCGCGTGAACCGTCCATGGATGAGATCCTGGCCTCCATCCGCAAGATCATCGAAAGCAACGAGCCAGGAATTCCCGGTTTCCCTGCCAACGATATCGGCGGCCCGTCTTTTCGTGCGGGTTCCGTCGAGGACGATGACGCCCATATCGAGGACATCCGCCTGACCATCGACGACGAGGGACTGGCCGCGGAATTCGAAGCGGAAGAGCGCCGGTTGGCGGAAGAGGTCGCGCGCGATGTGCCGCCCGCAGCACCCCGCGTCGAGACGCCTGCGCAGGTTGCCGAGGCTGCCCCGCCCCAGTCGCTGGCCGATGTGGCCGCGCGGGTGCGCGCCGCCTCGGAACGTCACGCGACCGCTGCTCGCGAGACCGACGCGGAAATCGAAAGCCGGCTGCGCGCCAGCAGCCCGCTCACCACGGCGCGCATGACGCCGACCTCCACGAAGGAGGCGCCCGCAGTATCCAAATCGGCGGCAATCCCGACCCTCGAGCCCGCATCGTCCGCGGCAGTCAAGGCGTCGGAGACGGCGGTCGCCACGCCGGTCGAGGTGCCTGCACCGCTGATGATCACCGAGGCAGAGGTGGCGACCATCGTATCCCCGTCGGTCGGCGCGCAGGTTGCCCGCTCCTTCGACGATCTGGCCGTGGCCCTCGATGCCGGCCCGCGCCGCTCCTTTGACGAGATTGCTCAGGAGATGCTGCGCCCGATGCTGCAGGAATGGCTGGACGACAACCTGCCGACGCTAGTCGAGCGCCTTGTGCGCGAAGAGATCGAGCGCGTGGCGCGCGGTCCCCGCCGCGGCTGATCCAACCGATACACTTTCGAAAAATCAGGCGGGGCGGGAGGCTGCCCCGCCTGATTTTTTATTCGCGATGCCCTATGTAAAGGAGAATGCGCGGAGGCGCCCGTCGGATGCTCCCGTGTTGACTTCGCAGCAGCCTTCCGATTTACACAAACCACCGAAACAACCAGCAAGTTTGGCCTCAGAATGCTTGACAAGACCTACGATTCCGCCGCCGTCGAACCGATTATCGCCAGGAAATGGGATGAGCAGGATGCATTCCGCGCAGGCGCAGGGGCAAAGCCGGGCGCCGACAGCTTCTGCATCGTTATCCCGCCGCCGAACGTGACCGGCTCGCTGCACATGGGGCACGCGCTCAACAACACCTTGCAGGACATCATGGTCCGCTTCGAGCGCATGCGCGGCAAGGACGTGCTCTGGCAGCCGGGCATGGACCATGCCGGCATCGCCACCCAGATGGTGGTCGAGCGCAAGCTGATGGAGCGCCAGCAACATCGCCGCGAGATGGGCCGCGATGCCTTCATCGACAAGGTCTGGGAGTGGAAGGCCGAATCCGGCGGTCTGATCTTCAACCAGTTGAAGCGCCTCGGCGCGTCCTGCGACTGGTCGCGCGAACGCTTCACGATGGACGAAGGTCTGTCGAAGGCCGTTCTGGAAGTCTTCGTTTCGCTCTACAAGTAAGGCCTGATCTACAAGGACAAGCGTCTCGTCAACTGGGATCCGAAATTGCTGACGGCGATTTCCGATCTTGAGGTCGAGCAGCACGAGATCAACGGCAACCTCTGGCACCTGCGCTATCCGCTGGAGGAGGGCGTCACCTACCAGCATCCGATCGCCTTTGCCGAGGATGGCAAGCCGACGGAATGGGAAGTCCGCGACTATCTGGTCGTCGCAACGACACGCCCGGAAACGATGCTTGGCGACACCGGCGTTGCCGTCAATCCGGAAGACGAGCGCTACAAGGCGATTATCGGCAAGCATGTGGTGCTGCCGCTGATCGGCCGCCGCATTCCGATCGTCGGTGACGACTATGCCGATCCGACCGCCGGCACCGGCGCCGTCAAGATGACGCCTGCCCATGACTTCAACGACTTCGACGTCGGCAAGCGCCATAATCTGCGCCAGATCAACATCCTGACCATCGACGCCCATGTCACGCTCGCCGGCAACGAGGATTTCCTGCATGAACTGCCGGAAACGCCCGAACTCGAGCCGATCGTCTCGAAGCTCGACGGCATGGATCGTTTTGCCGCGCGCAAGGCGATCGTCGAGATGTTCGAGGAGCGGGGTCTGCTCGATAAGATCGAGCCCCACAAGCACATGGTTCCCCATGGCGACCGCGGCGGCGTGCCGATCGAGCCGCGCCTGACGGAGCAGTGGTATGTCGATGCCGCGACGCTGGCCAAGCCCGCCATCGCTTCCGTGCGCGAAGGCCGCACCAATTTCGTTCCGAAGAACTGGGAAAAGACCTATTTCGAGTGGATGGAGAACATCCAGCCCTGGTGCGTCTCGCGCCAGCTCTGGTGGGGCCATCAAATTCCGGCGTGGTATGGTCCGGACGGTCAGGTCTTCGTCGAAAAGACCGAGGAAGAGGCGCTGCACGCGGCGATCCAGCACTACCTTTCGCATGAGGGCCCGATGAAGGCCTATGTCGAGGATTTGCTTGAAAACTTCAAGCCGGGCGAAATCCTGACCCGTGACGAGGACGTGCTCGACACTTGGTTCTCCTCGGCCCTCTGGCCCTTCTCGACGCTCGGCTGGCCCGACCAGACGCCGGAACTGGAGAAATACTACCAGACCGATGTTCTCGTTACCGGTTTCGACATCATCTTCTTCTGGGTCGCCCGCATGATGATGATGGGCCTGCACTTCATGAAGGACAGCGACGGCACGCCGATCGAGCCGTTCCACACGGTCTATGTCCACGCTCTCGTTCGTGACAAGAACGGCCAGAAGATGTCGAAGTCCAAGGGCAACGTCATCGACCCGCTGGAACTGATCGACGAATACGGCGCCGATTCCCTGCGTTTCACGCTGGCGATCATGGCGGCGCAGGGTCGTGACGTGAAGCTCGATCCGGCCCGCATCGCCGGCTACCGCAACTTCGGCACCAAGCTCTGGAACGCCACGCGTTTTGCCGAGATGAACGGCGTCGCCAACGATCCGAAGTTCGTTCCCGAGACTTGCTCGGTAACGATCAACCGCTGGATTCTGACCGAGCTTTCGCGCACCATTCGCGATGTGACCGAGGCGATCGAGGCCTATCGCTTCAACGAAGCTGCCGGCAGCCTCTATCGCTTCATCTGGAACCAGTTCTGCGACTGGTATCTGGAGCTGCTGAAGCCGGTCTTTAGCGGCGAGGATGTTGCCGCGAAGGCCGAATCCCAGGCCTGCGTCGCCTATGTCCTCGATGAAGCCTACAAGCTTCTCCACCCCTTCATGCCGTTCATGACCGAGGAGCTCTGGGCGCAGACGGCGGGTGAGGGCAAGGAACGCGACACGCTGCTGTGCCATGCCGAATGGCCGGCCGCCTCCTACGCCGACGACGCTTCAGCGGCCGAAATCAACTGGCTGATCGATCTCGTCTCCGGCATTCGTTCGGTTCGCTCCGAAATGAACGTGCCGCCGGCATCGGTCGGCCCGCTGGTCATGGTCGAGGCGAGCGCGGCGACCCGCGAGCGTCTGGACCGCCATGCGCCGGCCATTCGCCGGCTGGCGCGCGTCGACGAGATCACGCTGGCGAGCGAGGCTCCGAAGGGAAGCGCCCAGATCGTTCTGGGAGAAGCGACGATCTGCCTGCCGCTCGGCAACCTGATCGATCTTTCCGCCGAGACCGCGCGTCTGGAAAAGGCGATCGCCAAGGTGAACCAGGAGCGCGAGCGCATCCTTGGCAAGCTTTCCAACGAGAAGTTCGTGGCCAATGCCCGACCCGACGTTGTCGAGGCGGAACGCGAGCGTCTCGCCGAACTCGACAGTCAGCGCGCATCTCTGGGCGTGGCGTTGTCGCGGGTGGCGGACGCGGGCTGAGCGGCAAGTCGTTTGTCAAAGGGGCGGCGCATGCTTCGGCGATGCGCT
>JAVBSF010000432.1:0-2541 GCA_031556925.1 Pararhizobium sp. | reverse complement strand
CGTCGATATCGACGCGATCCCGGCCGACGCCATGGTGCTCGATGTCGGCCCGACGTCGGTCGCCGCCGTCAACGACTGGGTTTCCAAGGCAGCGACGCTGGTCTGGAACGGCCCGCTCGGCGCCTTCGAAATCGCCCCCTTCGACAAGGCGACCGTCGCTGTCGCCAGACACGCCGCCGCCCGCACCAAGAGCGGCGCCCTGATCTCGGTCGCCGGCGGTGGCGATACGGTTTCGGCCATGAACCATGCCGGCGTCGCCGACGATCTCACCTATGTCTCGACGGCCGGCGGCGCGTTTCTCGAATGGATGGAAGGCAAGCCGCTCCCGGGCGTCGATATCCTCAACCAGACAAAATAACGCCTCGCGCGTTTTCCGCCACCGCCGCAGCCGGCATGGCCAGCGGCGGCGGCCCCATCCGGGCGTCGCCTCCAGACCCCGCCGCCGCATTGTTAGCATTTCGTCACGGATTGAAGATTTGCTCAGTTATGTTGAAAATAATGATAGAATTTCAATCGATTAAAATAATTTCAATCGTTTAAAGTATTTTAATCCAATTTGCCTCGCTTTATTCTTCTGCTATCGGCGAACCACACGTTCGAAACCGACAGGGAGAAACACCGATGAGCGAGAGACTGGAAGATATCGCAGCCGCCATGGTCGCCAGGGGCAAGGGCCTGCTGGCCGCCGACGAATCCACGGCGACGATCGGCAAACGCTTCGACACGATCGGGCTGGAATCGACCGAGACCTCCCGCCGCGACTACCGCGAAATGCTGTTCCGCACCGACGATGCGATGAAATCCTGCATTTCCGGCGTCATTCTCTATGAAGAGACCTTGTTCCAGAAGGCCGCCGACGGCACGCCCTTCGTCGATGTCATCCGCGCTGCCGGCTCCATTCCCGGCATCAAGGTCGATACCGGCGCCAAGCCCCTGCCGAACTTTCCCGGCGAAACCATCACCGAAGGCCTCGATGGCCTCGCCGGCCGCCTGAAGACTTATTATGACGCCGGCGCCCGCTTTGCGAAATGGCGCGGCGTGATCTCCATCTCCGGCGCGCTGCCGACCCGCGGTGCTATCCGTGCCAATGCGCAGGCGCTCGCCCGCTATGCCGCGCTTTGCCAGGAAGCCGGCATCGTGCCGATCGTCGAGCCGGAAGTGCTGATGGACGGCACGCCGGGCGATCACACGATCGAGCGCTCCCGCGAGGTCACCGAAAACGTCCTGCGCGTCGTCTTCGAGGAGCTGGCCGAAGCGCGCGTGACGCTGGAAGGCATCATCCTGAAGCCGAGCATGATCATCGACGGCAAGAAGAACCGCAAGGCGTCCGTCATCGAAGTCGCCGATCGCACCGTCGAAGTCCTGAAGCGCACCGTGCCGTCGGCCGTGCCGGGCATCGCCTTCCTCTCCGGCGGCCAGACCACCGAGGAAGCGACCGCGCATCTTTCGGCCATGGTCGCCGGCCACGCCCTGCCCTGGGGCCTCACCTTCTCCTATGGCCGCGCCCTGCAGGCCGAAGCGCTCAGCGCCTGGGGCGGCAAGCCGGAAAATGTTGCCGCCGGCCAGCGCGCCTTCCTGCATCGCGCCCGTATGTGCAGCCTCGCCGCCACCGGCGGCTGGAAGAAAGATCTCGAAAAAGCAGCCTGATCAAAGTTTGTCAGGGAAACGTGGAAACCGGTTTCCTGAAAAGACAAACGAGAACAAAGAAGTTCAGAGTGGGAGTGGAGGAACCCGGCCGCGCAAGCGGCCGGGTTTTTCGTTTCAGGGCCTGATCAGGACTGTCACCATCATCACCGCGATCGCCGCCACGGCGATCTTCCAGAAATCCCGCCGCCGCCTCAATCCCGGCAGGCCGAGCGGCTTGAGAATCTGGATCGCCATCATCAGCAGGAAAAGAACGGTCAGAATTTTCGGCATTGCATGTCCTGTCCCACCCCTTACCGGTCCGATCCACGCGGTGAAGGTCAGCCAAATTTCGCGAAATCAGGGCTATGCGCTGCGCCGCGAATTTGCAATCTCCGACACCGGCTATTTTACGGCTGGCATTTGCCGGCACATCGCCCTAGTTTTTCCGAAACGCGCCCGGAACCAGCGGATTTCATATGAGAAAGAACCTTTTGCCCGTCGCCGCCCTTCTGCTGGGAACGCTGTTTCTGTTCCTCGGCAACGGTCTGCACGGTCTGCTTCTGCCGATGCGCGGCACGACCGAGGGATATTCCGCAACGCTGCTCGGTCTGCTCGGTACGTCATGGGCGACAGGCTTCGTTCTGGGCTGCCTTCTGGCACCAACCGTCGTGCGCCGTGCCGGTCATGTGCGCGCCTTCAGCGGCTTCGCGGCGCTTCTGGCGATCATCGCTCTTCTGACCGGCCTGCTCGTCGATCCTGTCTGGTGGGTCGTGCTGCGCGCCTTCACCGGTTTTTCCACGGCCGGCACCTCGATGATCATCGAAAGCTGGCTCAACGAACGCGCCACCAATGAGAGCCGCGGCGTCATCTTTTCCCTCTACATCGCCATCACGCTTTTCGGCGTCGTCGGCGGCC
>JAVBSF010000081.1:0-2676 GCA_031556925.1 Pararhizobium sp. | reverse complement strand
GGACGTTTGGGCAAGCTTGCCCGCGATGGTCAGCTCTCCATGGCCGACATGCAGGGCGGCACCTTCACCATCTCCAACGGTGGTGTCTACGGTTCGCTGATGTCCTCGCCGATCCTGAACGCACCGCAGTCGGGTATTCTCGGCATGCACAAGATCCAGGATCGTCCGGTCGTCGTCGGCGGCCAGATCGTCATCCGTCCGATGATGTATCTCGCGCTCTCCTACGATCACCGCATGGTCGACGGTAAGGAAGCCGTGACCTTCCTGGTTCGCGTCAAGGAAAGCCTGGAAGATCCGGAACGTTTGGTTCTCGATCTCTAAGGATTTTCGATCATGGATGCAGCAGCACTGGCCGGTTCGCCGTTCCTGACGCTTCTTGGATGGAGCGTCGTGCTGCTCGTGTTCCATATCGTCTTGCAGGCTCAGCTTGCGACAATAGAACTCGGATCGTCCTGGAATGCCGGTCCGCGTGATGACCGGCAACAGCCGTCCGGCAAATATGCCGGGCGGGCCGACCGCGCTTCCGCCAATTTCCGCGAAACCTATCCTGCCTTCGTTGGCCTCGCCTTGGCACTGGCCATGACGGGTGATCCCGGCGGTTGGGGGTTGATCGGTGCGTGGATATGGCTGATCTGTCGTCTTATCTATATCCCGCTTTATCTGACCGGCGTGCCCTATGTCCGCTCGCTGGCCTGGGTCGGCTCTCTCGTTGGCCTGCTGATCATGGTTTCCCGGCTCATCTTTTGATAGAAGACGGGCTGATCGTCCTGCCGGAGTACGTGCATGCATCCCTATCTCTTCGAACTCGTCTCGCTGATGGCGATCTTTTCCTTTGCGATCGTTTCGCCTGGCGCCGATCTCGCCATGGTCATGCGCCAGTCGCTGACCCATGGTCGCCGCTCCGCCATCATCACATCCTTCGGCGTCGGCACCTCGCTGATGTTCCATGTGACCTATACGATCCTGGGTCTCGGCCTGATCATTTCCCAGTCGATCTATCTCTTCAACGTCGTCAAATGGTGCGGTGTCGCTTACCTCATCTATATCGGCATCAAGGCCCTGCGCGCCGGCAAGACCGATATCACGACACTGACGGCGGATGCGGGCGTCGAGCACAAGCAACAATCGGCGCTCAAGGCATTCGGTCTCGGCTTCGCCGCCAATGCGCTGAACCCGAAGGCCGTGTTCTTCTTCCTGTCGATCTTCTCGACGGTGGTGTCGGCGCATACGCCGATCCCTGTCAAGTTCGGCTATGGCCTCGTCATGGCAAGCTGCCTCATCCTGTGGTTCGTCGGCGTCAGCCTGTTCATGACGACGTCGAAGATGCGCGCCGCCTTCTCGCGCATGAGCCAGTGGATCGATCGCGCCAGCGGCCTCGTCTTCATCGCGCTTGGCCTCAAGCTCGCGACGGAAAAGGCAATCTGAGCATGAAGCATCTTGCCTCGGCATTGCTGTTTTCGTTTGTGCCGCTTGCGCCCCTCGCGGCGCAGGCGGCCGATTGCCCGCAAAGCCAGGCGATCTACGACGATGCTGATGGCGCCTACGAACTGCGCTTCCTGCCGGTCGGCTCTGACAGTGCCACCACCAGCAACCGCTTCGAGCTGGCCGCACTCAAGACCGAGCTGAAACTCGAAGGCTTCGTCATGATCTCCGGCGATCCCGAGCGCGCCAACGGCATGATCATGCACAATTGCCCGGAAGGTGACGTGACCGGCGAGGATCTCGCCGCCTGCATCATCTGGGAGGGCGTGATCTATTCCGTGGCTTCCTCCGGCAAGATCGACCTTCTGCCTGCGGAAAAGGCGGTCGCTGCGGAACAGTTGCTGCTTCCCGATTTCGGCCCGGCGCTGAAAGCCTCTTCCATCTGGGAAAAGATTAGCGTGACCCCCTGGGATGTTTTTGCTTTCAAAGGATGTGCGGCATGACGGATAAACCGGTTCTTCTCGTCACCGGCGGCAGCCGCGGCATTGGCGCTGCCATCTGCCGGTCTGCTGCTCAGGCTGGCTGGCTCGTGGTCGTCAACTACGCGACCAATGCTACCGCCGCTGAAGCGGTCGTCACGGAAATCGTCAATGCCGGCGGCGAAGCGATCGCCGTTGCCGGCGATGTCGCCCAGCCCGGCGATATCGAGGCGATGTTCGCCACCATCGACAGCACCTATGGCCGGCTCGATGGCCTCGTCAATAATGCCGGCATCGTCGGCCCGCCGCAGCGCATCGACGAGATGGATTTCGCCCGCATCGACCACATGCTGCGCGTCAATGTCACCGGCTCCATTCTTTGCGCCGGCGAGGCCGTGCGCCGCATGTCGAAGAGCCGGGGCGGCAATGGCGGCGTGATCGTCAATATCTCGTCCATGGCTGCCGTTCTCGGTTCTGCCGGTCAATATGTCGATTATGCCGCCGCCAAGGGCGCGATCGATACCTTCACCGTCGGCCTCGCCCGTGAGGTCTCGACCGAGGGCATCCGCGTCAATGCCGTGCGTCCCGGCGTTATCGATACCGAGATCCACGCTTCCGGCGGTCTTCCCAACCGTGCCCGCGACATGGCGCCCAGCATTCCGATGCAGCGGCCCGGCGAGGCGCAGGAAATCGCCGATGCGGTTCTTTATCTTCTTTCGTCTTCGGCATCCTATGTCACGGGTGCCATCCTCAATGTCAGCGGCGGCCGTTAGCC
>JAVBSF010000159.1:0-2500 GCA_031556925.1 Pararhizobium sp. | reverse complement strand
TCAGGAGGCTGTTCATGATCAGCGACATCTCGGGCACCGCACCACGTCCCAGCCGGTCTTCCGGCACGAAGGCAAAGCCGAGCTTGCGGCGGGCGGCGGCGGGAAGCTGGCCGACATCCTTGCCCATCATGAAGATACGGTCGTGCTGGTCGCGACCGAGGACAGTTTCGCCGGAAATCAGCCCGGCAAGCTCGCTCTGGCCATTGCCGGAAATGCCGGCGATGCCGAGGATTTCGCCGGCGCGTACGCTCAGCGTGATATCGGAGAGCGGCACGGCGAAGGGATCGTCGGGCGTATAGCTCAGTCCGATGATTTCCAGCTGCTTGTCGCCACCCTCGGTTTCCACAGCCGGCATCGGCTCCGGCATATCGCGGCCGATCATCATGCGGGCGAGATCATGCGCGTCGTGCTCGCGGGGATCGACATGGCCGGTGACGCGGCCGCCGCGCAGGATGGTGGCGCGGTCGCAGATGGCGCGGATTTCTTCGAGCTTGTGCGAGATGAAGAGAATGGAAACACAGCCATCGCGCAGGCGGCGCAGCGTTTCGAACAGTTTTTCCACGAGCTGCGGCGGCAGCACCGAAGTCGGCTCGTCGAGGATCAGCAGCTTCGGGTTGGTCATCAGGCAGCGGATGATTTCCACCCGCTGACGCTCGCCGACGGAAAGTGCATGCACCGTGGCCAGCGGGTCGACTTCGAGGCCGAAATCGCGACCGAGCGCACGGATGCGCTCGACAAGCTCGCTCTTCCTGCCGGACACGACGAGCTGGATGTTTTCCACCACCGTCAGGGTCTCGAACAGCGAGAAGTGCTGGAAGACCATGCCGATGCCCCGGCGCCGCGCTTCGGCGGGCGAGGCGAGGTGCAGGGCTTCGCCTTGCCAGACGGCGCTTCCGCCGTCCGGCTGCTCGACGCCGTAGATGAGTTTCATCAGCGTCGATTTTCCCGCCCCGTTTTCCCCGAGGATCGCGTGGATCGAGTTTTCAGCCACATCGAGGTCAATCTCCTGATTGGCCTTGATCGGTCCGTAGCTCTTGGAAATGCCGCTGAGCGACAGGAGCGGGGTGGTCATGGGCGGCTTACTTCGGCAGCGGGGTTGCGACGCCCTTGACATGCCAGTCCATGGCGACGATCTCGGCATCGGTCATCGTTGCGCCACTTGCGACACCTTCGGAGCCGTCAGCCTTGGTGATCGGGCCGGTGAAAGGCGAGAAGCTGCCGTCGGCGATCTTGGCTTCGACGTCCTTGATCTTGGTCATCGTGTCAGCCGGGATGGCCGGGTTCCAGTCGGTGACCTGAACAACCTTGTCGGCCACGCCGAGGAAGGCATTCGCGCCCTTGAAGGTGCCGGCGAGGTGATCTTCGACCGAAGCCTTGAAGAAGGGCGACCAGTCGGTCGCAACGCAGCCGAGATAGGTCTTCTCGGCGTACTTCTTCATCGAGGAGTTGAGGTTGAAGGAATAGACGCCGGCTTCCTCGCAGGCCGCGACGACGGACGGCGTGTCCTGCGCGTTGGAGAAGATAACGTCGCAACTCTGGGCGATCAGCGCCTTGGCGGCTTCCTGTTCCTTGGCCGGGTCGAACCAGGAGTTGACCCAGACGACCGAGACTTCGATGTTCGGGTTGACGGCCTGGGCGCCGAGCGCAAAGGCGTTGATCGAGGTGATCAGCTCGGGAATAGCGAAGGCCGAGACGGAGCCCAGCTTGCCGGTCTTGGAAAGGGCGGCTGCGGCCATGCCGAGCAGGTAGGTGCCCTGGAAATACTTGGCGGCGAAAGGCGAGAAGTTCGGCGCGACCTGGAAGCCGGAAGCGTGAAGAACTGTCACGCTCGGGTCGCGGCGGGCGATCTGCAGCGCGCCGTTCTGGTAACCGAAGGAGCCGGCGATCAGGACCTTGTTCCCGTCAGCGACGGTCTTGTTCATGATGCGGTCGGCATCCGGGCCTTCCATGATGTTTTCGAGAATGGTGACCTTCACCTTGTCGCCATAAGCGGCCTTGATCGGCTCCAGGCCGGCGGCAAGGGCGTGGCCCCAGCCCACATCGCCGATCGGCGAGGGAACGACAAGCGCGATGCCGAGCGGCTCGTCTGCGGCAAAGGCCTTGGCTCCACCGAAGGCGCCGGCGAGACCGGTGGCGGCAGCCGCCTTCATCAGGGTTCTGCGGGTGATGTTGGTCATGGTTTATTCCCTCTGTTGGTTTTTATCAGAATTCCACGGTGGCGAGCGCCGCTTCGGCGTCCGCTGCAAGCTTGGCTTCATCGAGACCCGGAAACGCGCCGTCCTGCCAGACGATGCGGCCGTTGATCATGGTCATGTCGGTTGCCATGCCGATGCCGACGCGCGGAATGAGGCTCAAGGGATCGTGCCGCGTGCCGACATAATCCATGCGGCGCGTGTCGATGGCAAAGAGATCGGCGGCCATGCCGGGGGCGAGGTGGCCGATATCCGTGCGGCCGAGCAGGCTGGCGCCGCCCGTCGTGCCATAGCCGAGGAAATCGACC
>JAVBSF010000055.1:0-29092 GCA_031556925.1 Pararhizobium sp. | reverse complement strand
GGCCGGCGTCATAGGCGGCGGCGCGGCTGACCAGATCATCAGGGATGCGCCATTGGTCGGCGTCGATCCGCTCGACGATCCCGGCGCGGCGCAATGCCTCCAGCCGGCGCACATGGGCATCGACATAGCCCTCATAGTCGCCACCGCGAACGCGGCCCTCGAATTTCACCTGCTCCAGATGCCGACGCGGCCGATAGATGCCGTCCTCGGCCAAGGCGGTGATGGTGCGGTCGGACGGCCGGGCCGTCGCCTCAGCCGGGCCGATCTGGATGACGCTGCCGATGCGGGCGTCCTCTAGCCGCTCGGGCGCGATGCCGGCGATGTGGTGCGTCCGCCCGTCGATCCCGTCCACCACGATTGTCAGGTTCTCGCCCAACTCGTCGGACAGATGCTTGTCCACGACGCGGCCGACGATGGGCGTCTCGGGCGCTCCGTGATGGATTTGGAAGCTCATGGGATCGCGTTCGCCGCCCTGCGGGCCGAGCGCCTTCTGCATGGTGCGGATAATGTCGCCGCGCTCGCCCAACTCGCGCAGGGTCGGTTCCATGTCCTTGCTCAATTCCCAAACGCCGGGCGCGTGCTCGGTCGCCAGCCCCATCTTCTCCATTTTGGCGAGACGGCGCAGGCGTAGCGTCCGCTCGAACTGGCGGCGCGGGGCGGCCGGCTCTTGGCGCAAGTCGAGGAAACGGTCGTCGGCTTCCTCGACCATAGCGCGGTCGATACGGGTGAGACGGTCTTGGTCAATTTCGGCGGACAGCTTGCGGGTCTGCTCGATCTCGGTGACGGGGCCGAGTTCCAAACTGGCAAGCTCGCTGGCGCGTTCTCGCAGGCCAGCGGAAAGGTAGTCGCCGTTGATGACCAGATCCCCGCCCATATCGTCGCGGCCGTTGACGATGACATGCACATGGGGATGGCCGGTATTGTAGTGATTGACGGCAGCCCAATCGAGTTTCGTGCCGAGGTCGGCTTCCACCTGTTTCATGAAATCGCGGGTGTAGGCCGTGAGGTCCGACAGCTCCGCGCCGTCCTCGGGCGAGACGATGAACCTGAATTGGTGGCGGTCGTCCTTGCCGCGATCAAGGAAGGCGTCGCCATCGGCGCGGTCCTCGGTAGCCGAATAGAGCCGGCCGCGCTCGCCATCGCGTGACGTGCCGTCGCGCTGGACATAGCGCAGATGCGCGCGGGCGCGTCCGCCCTTCCACGCTGCCCGGACGCTGCGCTGTTTGACGATCACGCGGCGGCTGCCGGGCTGGCGATGATGCCATTGGCCGGAGATGTTGCGGGCGCGGACGAAGCTCGCGCCCCGGCCGCGCTTCACGCCCTTGCCGCTGGCGACCATGGCGCGGGACCGCCCCGGCGATGACGGGCGAGCGGATGACGGCATGGAAGGATCGCGGGAGGCTGCCGCCTGCTGCTGCCGGGTGATCTTCTTGACCTGCGTGAAAAAGCTCTTGGTCTTGCCGGCCTTCGGCGTGTCGGATCGGATGCGGCCGGGCTTCGGCCGGAAGCGGTTTTCGTCGTCGGCGCTCATGGGCGCGACTCCAGCGAAAACCGCCGAAAACAGGCCGAAATGGGCCTATGGTGCCGCTCGAAACCCTGCAAAGCCAAGGCTTTGCGCGAAAACGCGGCACGCGGCCCCTCAAAACCATGGTGCCGGAATCGGTCGCCTAACCAGTGTGCAGACAACAATAATTTCCAGAAGCGGCCCGACATGGTGCCGTCTTCTTTAATCTTGCCCTCCGCCCTTCCTGCCTTTTCTGCCCCTCCGGTCGGGAATCCTGCCGGGCGAAAACCTGCCCGACCGGATGCTGAAACCAGCGCCGCCGAGCGCGGGAACGCCGCCCTCATGGCGTTCCCGAACCGCTCGCGTCGGCGACGAAAATGCTGTCGCCCCGTGACTCCGCATCGACGGGATCGCGCGCCGGAACGGTCGCGCGGCCGTCGCCGGATCGTGCGTCGGACGGCGGCGCGGCGACAGCCCGCGCGTCGCCCGGACGCATGACGAACAGCGGTGCCTCGCGCCAATCTGGCGGCGGTGGCGGTGCCGATGACGGCGGTTCGGTTGCAGCCGCACCGCCGAGGATCGGCGCGAGCGCGGCGACATAGGCCCGCGTTTCGGCGGGAAGCGGTCGGCCCGTCGCGCGGTGCTCGTCATAACGGCCGGGGCCGGCGGTATAGGCCGCAAGCATCGCGCCGACATTGCCGTAGCGGTCGAACATTTCGCGCAGGTAGGCCGTGCCTGCGAGGATGTTGTCGCGCGGGTCGTAGGGATCGCGGCCGAGGCCATAGCGGACGCGCAGGCCCGCCCATGTATCGGGCATCACCTGCATCAATCCCATCGCCCCGGCCGACGAAACCGCGCGCACATCGCCCGCGCTCTCGGCGCGCAGCACGGCGCGAATCCAGTGCTCGGGGATGCCGAAACGCTGCGACGCCTCAGCGATGTGCGCCGCATAGGGATGGGCGGCGGCCGGGCGCTCGACGGGCGCGGATTGTGTGACAGCGACGCCCGATCCGATGCAGACGGAAAGCGTGCCGGCCAGCAGCAGGACGGCACAACGCCATGCCTGCCTGTCTCCGCTTCGCCGCCAGCCTGCCAGCGTGCTCGCTTCGGTCAAGGGCAAGGCGCGAGCGCCGGCCGATGGCCGCCCCTGACCAACGCTGCGCGCGCCGGCCGTCTGGTCGCCGAGCGGGACGAAGGGATGAGACGGCTTTTCCGCGAACAAAGGGATGCCGATCTTTGACCGGATGGCGGGCCGGACGCGCGCGGCCTTCATTCCTCATCCTCGATCTTCCGGGCGTGCTTCCAACGCAGGGTCCAGACCGAAGGATCGTCGTTGGACTGGAACAGTTTGGCGCGGATCGGGATCGGGAAGATCGGTCCCTCCAGCCGCAACGACACGAAGTCGCCGGCATTTTCGCTGGAGTCTTTCCATGCGGGGCCGGTGTCCGGGCCGTCCTCGCTATCGAGGCGCACGCGATAGTCGGGCGCGTTCTTCACGTCGCTCGGCTTGGCTGGAACGATGAACAACTTATCGCGGAGGCCGAACGAATGTAGCTTCCCGGCATAGCCGGTTTCGGTGCGGGTGAAGGTGCCTATCTCCGCCATGGAAGTCTCCTGCGGTTGGTTATCGGGGATGGTTTCAGTGCGTCGGTGCGCGCCACTCGTAGCGGCCGACGCCTTCCTCATCGGTCCAGAGCGGGACCGCTCGGCCGATGACGGAAGCTGCCGGGGTGAGTCCGAAGTAGCGGCCGTCGAGGCTGTCGCGGACGTCCCAATTCATGAGGAACAGCTGGCCGTCGCCGATGACGCGGCAGCCCTGCCAGACAGGCAGATCGCGGCCGATCCGGTCGCGCTCCAGCGCCTCGCCCATTTCGATGCCATCGACGGTGACGGTGCGGCCGGCGCGGCAAACCCGCTGTCCCGGTAGGCCGAGGACGCGCTTCAAGAGTGGGACGCCGCGCCCGACATAGCCGCGCTCGACCATGAAGGCGGCGAGCGGTTCCGGCGGCATGATGGCAACCAAATCGGGCACGTCGATCCGGTCGGCCGGCTCGACGGTATAGAAGCCGATGGGCGCGCTGGCGGTGGCGTTCCAGATCAGTTTTGTAGGCCATTCGACGGCGCTGGCGGCGGCGATGCCTATGACCGCGAGCGCCGTCACCGTAAGGACGCGGCGGCGCGTCATGGGTCGATCCTTCGGCGGTGAAGCCACGCGGCATGTCGCTCGGGCGTGTAAGGGTGCGGCTCCAGATTGGCCGTCAAACGGTTGTGGACGTGCCGCCAGTGATCCGGCGAGGCATCGGCCGGATCGAGGCCGAGCGATTCCATCGCGTCGATGGCGGCAAGCGCGCGCTCCACCTTGGGCCAGCTATCGAGGCGCAACAGGATTTCGCCGCCGGGGCGCACGAAGGGCAATGTCTGGAACGGCTCGCCCCGACCGATGGCCCGCACAATGTCGATGCGGGAAACGACCGTGCCATGGTCGCCGCTCGCCCATCGCAAGAAGGCAAAGACGCTGCCCGGCGCGAAACCGACGACGCTGCGGCGACGGTCGATGATCTGTTCGTAGCTCTTGCGGCCGAAGCGTATCCAGTGCTCGACCTTGCGTTTCTCGAAGGTCAGCTCGACCAATGTGGTGAAGGGCGCAGGCCCGTCCGGCAGCGGACGGCCGTGCGCGCTGCGATGGGCGCGACGGGTCATTGTTCGTCTCCGGTGATGTGCTGGGGGCTGCGTGGGCGCAGCGCGTCGAGCGCGGCCGTCATGGCTCGCCCCTACGGGCAGAACCGGCACCACGCTTCGCCTGCGCGCGCGTCAAAGAAAAAGAGTTAGATTCTCTGTTAGATAAGTTAGCGGTCGGATTCCGCTTTTCAGGCCAAAGCGTTAGCTGTGGTTCGTGCGTCTGATCTGCCGATAGTGATGCGCCTGATCTGCCGATACCCCGTGCGCCTGATCTGCCGATGGCATTAACAGGGTTATCAACAGTGCCTGTTGACAGGTTTTCGGGACGGATGCGCAGCAGCTCGCGGCCGTCTTTCCGCTCGATCTGGAGCAGGTAACCGGGGAGCTGCTGGCGGGCCGCGATCCGGCGCAGGTCGAGCGCGAAGTCGGACGGCCGCGCGAGGCTGCCGGATTTCTGATGAAGGTGCGCGACCTCGAAAATCCAGCCGTGGCGCTGATGCCCGGCGTGCTTTCGGGCGACGCGGTAAAGCCATCGCTCGATGCCGCCAGTCAGCCGGAAATAGGCCGGGTCGATGGTCAGGACCAGCGAACGGTCGATGACGCTATTGTAGAACCATTCGGGCAGGACGAACTCCATGCCCTCAACGCGGCCGGCGCGCGTCGTCATTTCCTCCCACTCGTTGATCCATGAGAATTGCCGGCGATGCCAATGCGGGCCGTTTCGGATGGTGGTGGCGATGACCGTCGATTGCAGTCGCGCCAGCGCGGCTTTCAGAAGCCGGTATTGGTGATTGCCGGTCGGCCGGCCGATGGCGCGCAATAGATGGTAGGGGGTGAACCGGACAAAGCGCGACGTGGTGAGTCCGTTGTTCTCGGCCGCGACGATCTGCGAGGCCGCCCATATCAGAACATCGGCGTCCCATATGGTCGCCATGCCATGCTCGGGCATCCCGAACACCTGCACCTCTATGTCGGCAGCCTTGTAGAGAATCGGCTTGGTGCGGGTGGTCTTAGCCAGCGAGAAGAACGGCCGTTCCATCAAATCGCGCTGGTCGCGCGGCGGCGCGTCGCCGGTTGCGACCACGAAAGGGTCTAGGCGGCTGCGCTCGCTGTCCTCGGTCGGCTGCGCGGGGTCGTGATTGTCCTCGCGCAGCATCTAGCAGTCGCCCCGTTCTTCGGGCGTGAGCGGACGCGCGGGAAAGACGGTGCCAGCGGTCTTGTCGCGGGTGGATTTGCGCTCGCCAACCGCGCTCCAGTCTTCCAGATCACGGACAGTGTAGAGGACGCGACCGCCGACCTTGCGATAGGTCGGCCCGGTGCCATAGGTGCGATGCTTCTCAAGGGTTCGGATGGATATGCCGAGGAAGCGCGCGGCTTCCTTGGTGCGCAACAGGCGCGGCGGCAGGCCCGCAAGCGGATTAGCCATGGATCACCTCCGGTCGGGATTGGGCTGCCAGAGGGCGGCAGCGGACTGTGGCGAACCATGGCGAGGGATCGGCGGCGCGTAGCGTGCCGCATTTGCGCCTATGCGCTGGCGGCACCCCCTCTCGGGGCGGCGCGCGGCCAATAGGTGAGGGATTTCAGCGGCTCATTGCCTGCCGCGCCGAAAAGCCAGAGACATTCCCGTGCGTCTCGGCTAGAAAAGTCGGTGGAGCAGACGCGCTGCTCCGGGGCGTAGTAACCCCTGTTGGCGGTTGGTGTCGGCCGTGACGGCACCACACTCCTTGACCCTATGGTCGGGGAGCCTGTGGCGTATACAACAGGCTCTCCGAGCTAAAGGCCATGGGGCCGTCCAGCACGGTTACTAACTCCCCGATCACCAGGTCAGAGGGGCCATTGCGGGGGCGCACCGCAAGCAAGGCTCCCTCCAGATGAAGGGGATGGCTATGCGGGTTCCCGTCGAACTCGATCCCGATGTGGACGACGAAGCGCCAGCCGGCGACACCATAACCGTCTACGACGAACGCCACTACGTCACCTATCTGCGCCTGCTCGACGCGAAGGCCGAGGGCGCGGACTGGAAGGCAGTGGCGCGGATCGTGCTGCACCGCGATCCGGTCTCCGATGAATTTCGCACCCGCCGTTGCTGGCAGAGCCATCTCGAACGTGCGCAATGGCTATCGCGTGAAGGCTATCGGAAGATTCTGGAGCAGGCAGCAGCCAATAGGGCATGAGGACCAAGCCCGCACGATCAACGCCTGCCCGCTTTGATCGGATAATGGAGCAACAGGCGATAGCCGCCCCGCATCATCTTGATACCGTGCGCCACCAGGCGGCGGGCCTTGTTCTTGCGCGGGTCGCTCTCAAAAACCTCCTTGCTGCCGTGAAAGGCGAGCAGGACTTCGGCGATGGTGCGATAGCTTTCACCGCGCAACCGCGCGTCGAGCGCGCGCAGGGAAAGGATATGCCATTGCCGAAGCTGGGCGGGGATCGCCCGAAAATCAGGACCGGGCGCGCGACCGTTGAGGGACCGCCAAAGCTGGCGGGCGGCGTGGGCGCGAAGCTCCAGAAAAGCATCCATCGGCAGCGTGACGGCATAGAAAGCAGCGGCGTCCGGCACCGCCTCGGGCAGCCAAAATTGGTGCGCGACGCCATCCACCTGCCAAATGCCGTGCCAGCCATCGGCAGCGCGGCGCAGGTCGAGGCCGTCGAGATGCGCCAGCGTCAATATTGGATCGGTGTCGTCGTCCTTGTGATCGACGGGCGACAACCTCACGGCTTGCGGGTGAAGGTTCGGATTCCAGATCGGCGGTTGCCGATCATGCGGCGCGTCGGGATCGCACGGGAAATCGTAAACCCCAGCGATGCGTGAGCGCCTCAAGGTCGCGGGCTGCCGCCCCTCCGGTCAATGCGATAGTCTGGCAGTCCCGACGATATTCGTCGTTGCGGCGCAAATATTCCCACGCGAAACCAGCGGCAGGGATGTGTTTTGTATGCCCATATGCCGCCGGAGATCGCCAATCGATGCTGAGCATGGCGTCACCTCCCCAAGCCGGGATGCTGGGCAGCGCCCGGCAAAGAGAGGTTCAAGGATCACTGGAAATAGAGAAGCCGCTCAAAGCAGATACCTTGAGCGGCTAACCCGATCATCTTTTGATGTTTTTTGGCTTGGTGACAGCCGGTAGTTCCGTGACGCCCGCCCGTATCAGTACGGACAGGCAGGCAGTCATGTTTTCACCTGTTGGAAAACACATGCACTTCGCCGTGCGCGGTTTCGATGGTGAACAGGTCGCCGCTCATCTCGGCGTCGCGCGCCATCCCCTCCCAATCGACATAGTAGCGCAGCGCCTCGGGGCTCGTGACGGTCTCGGTGGTCAATTCCTCCATGTAGTCGGCGAGGCTGGTGAACTGACCATGATAGCAATCCTCTAACGTGGATTCGGCTTGGTCCATGTCGCCGCTGAACTGCTCTAGCAGGCCCGCGCCAAGTGTGCCGTGTTCTGCGATGAAGGCGGCCATCCGCGCCACGCTGTCGATGCCCGCATATTCGGAGATGGTAACGCCCTCGAAGCCCTCATAGTCATGGATGGCATATTCCTCAGAGCGCTCAATGGGGGACCGTGCCAGCATGGCCGCAATCGCGTCCCTGATCTCGTCCGCGTCCTGATCCGCGTCGATCCAAACCCCATGCAGATAGCCGTTATTGTAAGCAGCAAGGCAGGCAACATAGATGCGGGGGGTGCTGTCGGATACGTTGGTCATGTCTCTGATCCTCAGGTCTGAAGGTCAGCGAAGCGGAACGCCGCGCCTGACCTTCTGGCCGTCGCCGAGACTGGGGTAGCAACGAGCAAGGGCGGCCGGGGTGGAGGGGGATCACCCGGTCTGCACAAGCGAAGCGCGGAAGGCTGGGGATACCGCCCCGGACGGCTTCACTTCCCTTGCTGGCGCGAGGGCAACGCCCTTAGCAATAATTCACTATCAGCCGCCGGAAAATCGCTGTTCTCGCGAGTCAAAGTGATGCAGTGTGTTGCACTTAGAATCACATCTCGCTAAAGTGAACATTAGGGGAACATTAGCAGGTCTGCCATGAGTGATCGATCAAAAAAACTCGGCCCCCGTGTCACCGTCAGCGTCACGCCCGGAGACTATGACACGTTGAACACGCTCGCCGAAAAGGACGAGGTATCCGTGTCCTGGGTCGTGCGGCGTGCCATCCATGAATATTTGCGGCGACACCAGCAGCCTGCACGGGCTGTGCGGCGGCCGGCTCTGGACAAGCCGGCAGCGGCACCGGAGCGGACATGAAACAAATGAGAATGCCGGGGGACCACGAACAGATGCTTCACACCGCGACTAGGCCGCGCAAGGCAGCGCCGGCGATGCCCGCCAAATCTCTGGATGCCCTCTACCGCCAGCCGCTGGCGGCAAAGCGTACCGGTGCCCTGTACGGGGCCTTTCCCTACCCGACAAAGATTTCCCCGGAGGCGATTGCCCTATATATCGCCGCCCATACGAACCCTGGCGATACCGTGTTTGACGGGTTCGGAGGCAGTGGGACGACCGGCCTCGCCGCGCTGCTTTGTGAACGGCCAACCGAGGAATTGCGCGCCGAAGCGGTCCGCCTTGGTCTTGATGTGCAATGGGGTGCCCGCAATGCCGTTCTCTATGAACTGGGTGCGCTCGGCTCGTTCGTCGGCCGGACCCTGACCAATCCGCCCGATCCTGTCGCGTTCAGGAAGGCCGCCGAAGATGTACTGGCGGCCGGGGAGAGCGAAGACGGCTGGATGTATGAAGCGCGCGATCCCTCCGGCGCGAAAGGCTCCCTTCGTCATCTGATCTGGAGCGATAAGCTGCGCTGCCCCGGTTGCCGCAGCTCTGTCACCTTGTGGGATGCGTGCGTCTCGCTCGATCCGGCGGAGATATCCTCGACCTTCTCCTGCCCGAAATGCGGTCATGAAGCGCCGCTAGATGACGTTCAGCGGGTGACGGTACAGGAACAGGATGACGTGCTGGGCGAACAGCGCGCACTGCGCGGGCGCGCAATGGCCCGCGTCTATGGATCGACCGGGAAAAAACGCTGGTCGCGCCCGGCAACGGCCGCCGACCTGACGCTTATCAAGAAAATTGAGGCGGAGCCGATCCCGTCGTGCGTCCCGCAGGCGTTGATCCCCTGGGGTGACCTCTACCGAAAAGGCTACCATCAAGGCATTACGCACGTTCACCACTTCTACACGCGACGTAATCTCATCGTCTTCGCGCGCATGTGGGAGCGTGTGGAATCCTATCACGGCGCGCTGCGGGAAGGGCTGCGCTTCTGGCTGCTCAGCTATAACGCCGCGCACGGCACGATCATGACGCGCGTCGTGGCGAAGTCCGGCCAGAAAGACCTTGTCGTCACCAGCGCCCAGCCCGGCGTGCTCTATGTCAGCGGCCTTCCGGTCGAAAAGAATTTTTTTGCAGGATTGCGACGCAAGCTCACAACGATTGCGCAGGCGTTTGAGACAATCTACGGCGGCAGTGGCAAGGTCGAAGTCGTCCACGGCTCCAGCTGCGATGTCGCGCTGCCGTCCGGCAGTATCGACTATGTGTTCACGGACCCGCCCTTCGGAGCCAACATACCTTACGCCGAACTCAGTTTTATAAACGAGGCTTGGCTCAAGACATTCACCGACCGCGCGGATGAAGCCATTGTTAGCCCGAACCAAGGCAAGGCCATTGACGAGTACCGGGACCTGCTTACCCGGTCGTTCAGCGAGGCCCGCCGGATATTGAAGCCGTCCGGCAAAGCCACGATGGTGTTTCATTCTGCATCCGCCGAAGTCTGGAACGCCTTGCAGCGCGCCTACCAGGATGCGGGCTTTGACGTGGAATATGCGGGGGTTCTCGACAAGAAGCAGGGCAGCTTCAAACAGGTTACAACGGAAGGAGCCGTGCGCGGCGATCCCGTGCTCCTGTTGGGGCCCCGTCGCAAGGCCGAGGCCCGGATCGAAAGCAAGACCGGAGCGAACGAATGTGTATGGACGGTCGCAACGGCCCTTCACCGCGCGGCGACCGCCGCGCACGATCCGGCCGAAGCGACGGCGCAGAGACTTTACTCCCGCCTCGTGACGCATTTCCTCAGCCATCATCAGCAAGTCCCGCTCGACGCGGATGTCTTCTATCGCTGGTATGCGGAACAGCCGCTGCCCGGAGTTCTATGCAGTGCTGGTGACTGACGCAGTCGGCGCGATCAGATCCTCGGCGCGGTCTTTTGAGGAAAGCCTGCCAGCGGCTCAGCGCAAACGGCTGGGGCAGTTCTTTACCGGGTTGCCGCTGGGGGCACTTCTTGCGCACCTAGCGCTCGACTCCGGCGCGCGCACGGTGATCGATCCGATGGCCGGGCACGGCGACCTGCTTGATGCGGTAGCATTGACGGCGCAGGCACGGGGAGCTCGGCTCAGCCGACTGGACGGCATAGAGCTTGATTCCGAAACAGCTGCCTTCTGCGGTCGCAGGATGGCGGCTTTGCAGGCGGACGAAGCTGCGGCGAGCAGCAATATTCTCACGGGAAGTGCTTTTGACCCCGCCGTCATCGCGGCGCTGGATGCGCCCGGCTACGATCTTGTCATCACCAATCCCCCCTATGTGAGGTACCAGTCGCAAAACGGGAACGGTGCCGGTGTCGGTGACGTGCGCCGGGGCCTGTCAGCGATTGTGGGCGCGCGCATGACCGGCGGCGAGCGCGTGCTCTGGCAGGCGCTGGTTGACGGCTATTCGGGCCTTGCCGATCTTTCCGTACCGGCCTGGCTCCTGTCCGCCCTGTTGACACGGCCGGGCGGCCGCCTGGCCCTTGTCGTTCCCGCCACCTGGCGTTCGCGCGACTATGCCGATGTCGTGCGCTACCTGCTGCTGCGCGAGTTCCGTCTTGAGTACATTGTCGCGGATACCCAGCCCGGCTGGTTTTCCGATGCGCTGGTGCGCACGCATCTTGTGATCGCGCGGCGGCTTTCTTGGGACGAGGCGCAAGCGCCCGTGTCAGGCCGGTCGCTTTTGCCGGCAACCTGGCTGCAAGTTGCACCGGCGGCTGCGGGCGGAGAGTCGCTTGTGGGCGGTGCCTTTCCCGGTTCGGAACCGGAGCGGGATTTTTCGGCATGGGCGGGCGCGGCAAACGGGGAGGTGCCGGGCATTGAGCGCCGCCCCTTTGCGCTGGATGACGAATGGCACACGCTGGAGCAGCGCCTTGCACACAAGGGCTGGTTCCAAAAGGCCGAAAACAGGCGCGATACCCTGCCGCTATTTTCCGCCCGTGACGCAAGGCCGGCGGCGATACCGGAAGGATTGCGGGACATGCTGCCGCCGGGAACGGTGCCGGCGCACCTCCAGACGCTCGAACAGGCGGGCATCCGGGTCAGCCAGGGCCTGCGTTCGGGCTGCAACCGGTTCTTTTATGTGACGCTTGCCGGTGACGAAGAGGGCGAGACCGTCACCGTCGAAACATCGGACAGCTTTGAGAACATGCAGGTTCGCGTTCCCGTAGCGGCGCTGCGCCCCGTTCTTCATCGTCAGGCGGATATGCAAGCCTTTGCGGACGGCCGCGTTCCGGCCACGCGCGCGCTTGATTTGTCTGATTGGGTTCTGCCGGAAGACCAGCCGCTTGTCGCAGAAGCGGCGGAGGCCTATCGTAAGCGGCGCGTGTCTGCGCCCCGTGTTATGCCTCCCGAGCTCGCTTCGTTCGTACGTTTGGCAGCCCGGACCGCGCTGGACCCGAAAGAGCCGGCCCGGTTCATTCCCGATCTCACGGCCGTGCGCACCAATGTCCGCCGGCCCGCGAACGGCCGCGACGTGCCGCGCTTTTGGTACATGCTGCCGGCCTTCACCGCGCGCCACCTGCCCGAGATTTTTACGCCGCGCATCAATCACGGCACACCGGCCGTTGCTCTGAATACGCAGCCGCCGGTCCTAATTGATGCCAACTTCTCAACGCTGTGGGCGGAGCAAAGGCGGTGGACAGCGCATGCGCTCTACGCCCTGTTCCACAGCAGCTGGTGCCGGGCGGCGATGGAAGCCGCCGGCACGCCGCTTGGCGGCGGCGCACTCAAACTCGAAGCGACGCACATCCGTCAGGTGCCGATTCCCACTTTATCGGACCGCGACTGCGAGAAACTTGCCGCGCTCGGACAGCAGCTGGCTGCGGACGTGCCCTCAGCCCGGCACCAAATCGACATATTCATCCTGGCCGCTTCGTTGCCCGGTATGGATAAAAACCACCTCAAAGACCTGGCGCACCACATCGATTCCCGCCTTGAGGCCGCGTGCGCCGCCCGCCAAAGGACCGCCCATGACAGCTGATATTGGCCGCATTCGTGAAACTATCGCGCGCTGCCGCATGCTGCGGGATGCTGGTCATGTCGAGGCGGTGCTGCGCAGCGAGTTCCAGGGGCGATTGCGGCTTATGTTCCCGGACACCGCGCACGAGACCTGGATCAACAACTACACCGAAGGAACGGAAGCCCATACCAAGGTGGGCACAGGATCGGGCAAGGCCGCATCCCGGTTCATCGACAATCTCGTGGGTTCGACCACGATTGAGTACGAATCCGACCTGCGGAACACCGCCAAGCGCGATACCGGCTACGGGCAGGTGCAGGAGCAGGCGGCGGGGCTTGTCCGCGCGGGCATGCCGGTTTCAACGGTCCGGGGCGTGTTGTCAGACACAGTCGAATGGTACGCCTATGATGCCGAGCTTGCAGCGGGGGTTGATCCATCGTCCTGCACCGCTGCCGACATCACGCTCATTGTTATCGACGAACTCAAGCTGCCCGATGACAGCGTCCTGTCCGCCGAGCAGCTCGGCGGCTTTATCAAAAAGCATCTGGCGCGCGAACAGTCGCGGCCGTTGCGGTCCGAATTCCTTGCCTCCGACCTTGGCATGGACTCTGCCGCATATAAGAGCAGCGCCGGGCCTTTGTCGTTGCTGGTGGACGAGGGGCGCAAGGCCGATCCGTCGGCGAGCCTCGCCACCGATCTCTGGTCGCAGTTCGTCGATCATCTGGAAGGGCCGGCAGGCACCTTCCGCACCGCCGCGTATGTCGATGAAGCTTACGTGACTCTTCTCGCGCGGCTTCTGAGCGCGAACGTGCTGACAGGCAAGGCGGTGCTCAGCACGGACGACGAGCTGAAAATAATTCTGAACGGGGAGTTCTTCCGCAACAATTTTCAACTGGAGAATGTGGTCGAGCAGGATTATTTCGGCTGGCTTCTCGGCCCGTCCTACATCGACCGCCTTGTCGCCGTGGCCCGCGCTCTCCAGCGCGATCTCTATGCTTACGATTTCGGCTGGTATCCCGAAGAGGATTTGTTCGGCCGTTTGATGGCGCAGCTCGCCCCCCGTAGCCAGCGCAAGTTGCTCGGCCAGGAATGGACCCCGCACTGGCTCGCCCGTCTGCTTGCCGACCGTTGCATCGACGGCCTCCCGAACGGGGAAAGCCCCCGGATCGTCGATATGTGCTGTGGGTCCGGGACCATGCTCGCGGAAATCATAAAGGCCACACGAATACGGTTCGGCTTTTCCACCATCGAACAGCTTGAAGACGTAGCAACCGGCTTCGACATCGACCCGCTGGCCGTCAGTCTCGCCAAAACAACTTGGGTCGTCAGTCTCTCGGCTGAGATCAAGGCGGCGACAAAGCCCATCGTCATCCCGGTCTATCATGCGGACTCGCTGTTCGCCGTCACGCCGGTTTCCGCGTCAGTTCCGCTGGTCGGCGAAAGCGATACCATTCCGATATCGCTTGACGGCACGACCGTACATTTACCGACAGCGTTGGTGCAGCCGACGTACCGGGAGTTTTTCGACCGGATCGTGGACTGGGCCTATGACGAAGCGCGTGATGCGCAGCGGCGCGGAACCGTTGAGGGTTTCACAAAGGCGGACGCAGACAGTTTTCTCGACGGTACGATTGCGGCGTTCGGGATCACGTTGTCGCCGGAGCTTTACACTCAGCTTTCCGAGGCGCTGTTCCCGCTGGCGCATCGCATGGCCGAACTGGCTGTTGCCGGGCGCAACGGCATCTGGGCGTTCATCCTGCGCAATACCTACAGGCCGGGCCTTCTTACCGGCCACTTCAACGGGCTCGTGTCCAATCCGCCATGGCTCGCCATGAGCGGGCTGGCCGACAATCCGTACCGGGACTTACTGAAAGGCCGGGCGAAACTCTACGGTATCCAGCCCGCAGGACAGTCCTTTCTCCATCTCGAGCTGGGCACGATGCACCTGCTTCATGCCATCGACCGTTATTTAGGACCGGATGCCTGCATCGCCTGCCTTGTACCCGGTACGGTGCTGAACGGCACTCACCACGAGAGGCTCAGGCAGCATGATTTCCTGACTAGCGACCGTCCGGTGCCGTTCGACATCGCCGAAATCTGGCAGGTCGCGCCCGGAACCTTCAAGTACCCCGGCGCGGCGCTGGTCGGTCACAAAAGAACGAATACGACCGGGCTTCCTCAAAGCACGTTTAGCGGCTTTGTGGCGACCGACGCGGCATTGGATGCCGCAGGCTTTTCGGTTCGCACAATCGGTTCGTCGCGCAGCGCCTGGGTGCTCGAAACGGGCGGCGGTTCAGCCGTGGCAGGCGGTGGCGGCGACCTGCCGCAGCAAGGAGCCGACCTTATGCCGCGCACGGCCGTATGCGTAAACATCATCCAGAATGCGGGCGCGGAGGTTCGCGTCGATACGCCGCCACGGGCTTCGGCCTGGGGATTTACGATCAAATCAGCCAAAGAAATGGCGGCAGACCGCTTCCCCGGCCACGTCGCGCCGCGCTTTCTTTTCCGCATGGCCCAGTCGGAAATCCTGCTTCCGTTCGTGCTCGGTGTCCATCGCGCGCCGCTGGCTCTGCCGGCGCTGCGCGCGGCGGGCGGAACGTGGAGCATTCTCGACGAGGCCGAAATCCGCAGGCAGGGCTTTACCCAGACCGCACGGCGGTTTGCCGCGATCAACCAGAAGCTCAAAACGGTGGGGAAAGGCAAGTCGCTCCAACAGCGCATCGATGAGCGGGGCAAGCTTTCCAAGCAAGTCTTCGGGACGAGCGGGTACCTCATTCTGGCCGGTGCCGGCGGCAAGATCATCTGCGCGGCGTGCGTTCCGGTTGCGCAGGCCCAGGACCTGGTCGTTGACCAGACACTGTACTGGAAAGTCGTGACGGACGCGGACGAGGCCTGGTACCAGGTCGGCATGCTCAACAGCGAGGCTCTCACCAACGCCACCCTCGCGTTTAACCCGAAGGGCGATTTCGGTGAGCGACATCTTCACACGCTGCCATACAGAATGATGCCCGCATACGATGCCGGCAACGGCGATCATCAGAAGATTGCGGTCCTTGCTAAGGATATTGCCACATTAGCGGACGGCCATTGCACGACGGACCCGTATCTGGCTGATCCTGCCAAAGCACTGACAGCGCGCCGCCGCAAATTGCGCACGCTGCTCGACGCATCGCCGCTTCTGGCGCAGCTTGAAACATTGGCGCAGTCGGCGCTGGCCGGAGCATCCATCGCGCCATCCGGCGGCGGCGGTAGCGGGACGCAGGCTCCGGTATGCTGATCGTCCAGAACGCCGCAGAACCCGCGCGCTTGCGCAATGCTCTCGTCGATATGGTCGCGGCGGGGGCCATCGATATCCGCGCGGCCTCCGCATACGTCACGCTCGGCGGCGCAAACATATTGCTGTCTGCCGTCGCAAATGCCGTGGGGCCGGCCGCGTTCGCGGCGATGCCCAAAACCCTTGTGACATCCTTTGATTTCGGCCTTACCGAACCCCAAGCTTTGCAGCATTGGCGCGGGCTTGCGAACGCCACGGTTCTGGTGTCGGGCGCGCAGAGGCTGGCGCAGGGATCGCTTATGCCGCAGCGCGCCTTTCATCCCAAGCTTTATCTCTTCGGCACCGATCCCCAGACATGCAGCACGCTGGTCGGCTCGGCAAACCTGACCAGTCGTGGCTTTAGCGTGAATACCGAGGCGGCATGGGTGCAGCAGGGTGTTGCGCGCGCCGATGCTGATGAAGCCTTCGACAAGGCCCGCTTTGAAACGACGGCTCTCACCGACGACTTGCTCGCAGCCTATACCGCCCTGCGCCAGACCCAGCCGCCGCCGCCCGAAATCGAGCAGGAGGCGCAGCCTGTCGCAGCGCCGGCACCGGTGGCAGGTGCCGCGTTGCCCTTGTTTCGGGTCGCCATTGAAACAGGAGCAATCAATCCCGCCGCCTATGCCGCCATGTGGGTTCACGGCGAGGCTCTTCAGGGCGGATCGAGAAACCAACTGGAGCTGCCGCGCGGCGGACACCGGTTCTTCGGCTTCGTGTTCGACCAATACGACTATCCGCATAACTTGATAATCGGTGAACCCGTCCTCCGCAGCGGCGCGAGCGTGTGGGACGACCGGCGACTGACCTGGCATGGCAACAACAAAATGGAGCGGATGAACCTGCCGACTGCCGCGCAGGGCGGGTTCGATTATGCCGACACAGCGGTCATGTTCCGCCGCCTGACCAACGGTTCCTTTGAGCTGATCGTGACCCCCTGGGAGTCCGATCTTGCCCGTTCATGGCGGCAGGCCTCGGCGCAGCGTCAAACGCTTTTTCGGCTTGGCACGGTGGCAACCAACAGAGTCGTCGGTCTGCTGTAAAGCAGCGAATTTAATCGCCTTGTATGGCTGCGCGGATTGTGGTGCCTCCGCGTCGCGGACCGGGCTCTATGCCGCCGGATGTACCGGCTCTACGGAGCCAGCCAAGCCGTCTCCGCCCATGTGGGTGACGATCCCTGGCACGAAGCATTCAGGGCGAACGAGCTTGGTCACGGCAAGGCGTTCTGCCGGACCCGGATCGACTCCGCCCAATCCGCAAGGGTCTTGATGTCGGCAAGGATATCGTCGGGCGGGGGCACCGCGCCGTCCCGTGCGCGCGACGGGTCGTGCGCGTCCACGAGGTCGCTGCACTTCTTGAAGTTCTTTCGAAACGTTTCGACATCCGCATCTTCAATGACCGTCACCCGTTTCAGGTTCTTCGTGTCGATATAGTCCCGGTGGCGGTGGATGACCCCGGCAAAGGCGACATCTTCCAGCCCGCGCTCCCACGTCGCCCGCAGCCGGTCATAGATTTTCACCGCTGCGTCCCGGTATCCCTCTTCATCGTTCGCGTCATAAAGCGTGCGCGCGTCTCGCGCCGCCTTTTCCAGCTTATCAACTCGGTCGCGGATACCGGCGTGCTGCCAGGGCAGGCCGTCCGTGACCATGCCCGTACCGGCCGGCCCGCGCGACAGGCTGACGAGCTTCATGGGAACAGCCTCGCGGAGGGCCTTGTCGTGAAGGTCGTTCACGAACACCATGTCATGGGTGAAGACGATAATCTGGCGGGTTGCGGATTCTTCGACAAGCCGGTCCGCCACCTTTTCGCGCCAGCGATGATCGAGCGATGTCACCGGGTCATCGAACACCAGCGCAGATTTATGCTGGGCCGTCGCCAGTTCAGTGAGGAACGCGGCAAGAGCGACGCAGGTTTGCTCGCCCTCGCTCAGGACCATATGGACCTTGGCTTTCGGGTTGGCAAAGAGACGCACCTGGTAGTTTGGCGAGCCGTACTGCCCGCCTGATCGCACGATTTCCACGCGCACTTTCTCCGCCGCGAGACGAACGATCTCCGACTGGAACTGGTCGCGCATTTTCGGGGTGATGACATTGTCGGCGATATCGTTGCCGAGCTTGGTGATAGCGTTGGTCGCCGTGTCCGCGATGCAGGCGCGGACAATGCGCAGGTCATCGAGGCGTTTGACTTCCTTCTTTGCGGTTTCGAGCAGGTCGGCAACCGCTGCCCGGTCCCTCAAAGAGTCGCGTTCGAGGATCAGCCGGTCGCGGCCCTCAGCATCGGCCGCTTCGTCAAGTTCCGCAGCATAGGCCTCCAGAGTAGCCGCCAGCGCCTCCAGCTCCGCCTTCGGTGAGGGCGAAAACGGCGGAAGGACCAGCGCATCGGCCGTCGAAAGGGCGCGAAGGCATTTCAGGCGGCGCAAATCTGCACTGGCGACAAAGCGCAAAACCTTGCGGGCAAGGCCGGGGTTTTGGAGGGCGATGCGCTGGCGCGCCTGCGCGATCACGCGCACGTCCGGTTGCCGTGCCGTGAATGCGGCAAGGGCCTCAGAATAGTCCCGCTCGGCGCGCGCCGCTTGTGATTCCGCATCCGCGCGGATGAATGCCTCGAAGCTCCCCAGCCGGTCCTTGGCATCCGCATCCAGCGCCTGATGGCACAGGACGCAGGCTTCGTCCCCTGTGGGCGGGAAAGGCGTGCCGGGATAAGCCGTTTGTTCCGAATAGCGGCGGGCGGCCTCCCATAGCGCCCGCCATGTTTCCCCGCCGACACCCGGCATGGCAAGGCCGTCAAAGATCGCGCGCGCGGCAAGATCGGCTGCCGCCCGCTTGTCCCGCGCCGCGTCCGCCAGCGTTTTCATCCCGGCCAGCTTTTCATCCCCATAGGCGGCGGCAAGCCTGTCCAGGGTAGCGATCAGCTGCCGTACATTGCCGGCAAAAAGCCTCTGTTCGGCGGCAGCGTCCGCCGGGTTTTTCAGCAGGTCTTCGTCAAGGCGTGCCAGCCGCGCCCGCTCGTCGGCGCTCATCTCACCAAGTTTCTCAAGCGCGGCAAGATCGGTGTCATGGCTCAGTGCCGACATGATCGCGCCGACCGGCGTGGCCGGGTTCCACGTCGGCTTATCGAAGACCGGGTCGCGGACCGCATTGAGCTGGGTTTCTTCAGCACCCAGTTTCTGCTTGAGCGCCTGGCAAACACCGGCGAGGTCGTCGGGAATATCCAAGCCGAAGGGCCTGAACGCCACTTCGTTCTTTTCCTGTACATGCACCGAGCCGCAGTCTCGGTCAAAGACGCTGACGGCAGACAGCACCGCGTCCGGCTTGCCGTCGTCGGTCCAGCTGACGGGCGGTGCGGCTACACCGTCCTTGAGAATCGAAAAAGTGCCGGTCGCTTTGCCGGCGGGCGGCGGGTTGTACGCATCCGGCATGATCTCGCCCGCCTTGCGCGCGCGGCAGGCGCGCTTGAGCACTCGCCCGTAACCCGACTTGCCGGACCCGTTCGGCCCGTACACGATGGTGAGCCCCGCCGCTTCAAATGGTAGGGACTGGCCGGGGGCAAGCTGGTTTACACCGGCGATATCCCCGACGCTTGCCAGTGCTATCGACTCGTCGCCGGCGGGGGCGGCCGGCAAATGCGCGGCTTCGAGGGCCGCCGGTTCCAACGCAATACCTTCGGCACCGTGCTCCTTCTTGCACAGGGCCAGGATGTCCTTCACCTCATCGTCATCGGGCGTTCCGCCGGTCACGATCCGGCGCAGGGCATCGCGTTGCCAAAGCGGGCGGTCAGCCGACCAGTCGAGTATGGTTTCAAGAACTGTCTTATTTTCTTTCTTGCTCATTCTACTTCCCCCGTCCTCCGGCGTCGTGTTTTTCTTTTGTACTCGATGGCATCAGACGGCAGCCAGTATTCATTTAATAGGATACGGTGTTTACGCCTTGCGGGACAGCGCCCGACACTGCGAGTGCCCGGCATGCGCTAGGCTAGTTCCATCCTACGTGACGCCAGACAGCAGGCGAGGAAAGCCCGGAGCGAAACGCCGGCTCGTGTCGCAAACGAAGGCGAGGCCACACCTAGATCCTCACTCGAGAACTTGGCGGACGCCAGCTAGCCGCATCGGTCTGAAACCGATATCTTCCGAGCTGAAAAAATGCACCATACATCGTCACAACGGCTACCAAAGGGGGGGATTTTGGAAGCGTCTCCAGCAAATGTGATCCAGTATTTCAACGGCGAAAAACAGAACCTCATCCCACTCTTTCAGCGACCTTATTCTTGGACCAAGACGAACTGGCAGACGTTGTGGGACGACATGCTCGTCCAATATGATGGGGAAGACCGGACTTCTCACTTCATGGGCGCGATTGTATCTGTGCCTGCGCGCAGCGTGCCGGTAGGCGTCAGCAAGTACCTGATCATCGACGGCCAGCAACGATTGACGACAGTGTCCCTTCTCCTGGCCGCGCTCCGAGACTCAGTCGACGAGAACAACTCCGCTCGCATCCAAGAAGTCTACCTCACCAACCGCTTTCGGGAGCCGGACGACACGTTGAAGTTCGTCCCGACCCAAGCTGATCGCGACCGCTACGCGTCCATCGTCCTGCGACGAAAGGACCCGTCCGACGACAGCTTAATGTCGGAGGCATATAGGTTCTTCCGGCACAAGCTCGCGACGGGGTCCGATCTCAACGGTGATCCCATCGACTGTGCAAGGGTGCTCGCGACCGTCGAGCATGCCCTGCAGGTCGTCATGATCAACCTAGGCGACGCCGACGACCCCTACCTGATCTTTGAGAGCCTGAACTTTAAAGGGCAGCCTCTCACTCAGGCCGATCTCGTCAGGAACTACATCCTGATGCGGTTCAATCATTCGATCTCCGCTGGCGGCGAACAGGAGCGGATATACGAGAACTATTGGGCGCCGATGGAGCGGCGGCTAGGCAGCAACTTGACCGAATTCCTTCGACACTATGCGATGAAAGACGGCGAGAACGTCTATCAAACAGGCATATACACGGCCACGAAATCGCGCCTGAAGGATCTGTCAGGACCAGAAGACGTTGAAGCCGAGGTTGCTCGCATGAACGAGTTCTCGCGGATGTATTCAACGATATTGGAGCCGGAGGGAGAGCAGTCGCCCATCGTGCGGAAGCGCCTGACGAATATCAAGCATCTCGATATCGGCACATCGTACCCTCTGCTTCTCAGGCTTCTAGACGCACGCCGTGCTGGTGCGATCGCCAATGAAGAACTAGCCGAATGCCTGAGGCTGGTCGAAGCCTTCGTCATTCGGCGGTCGATCTGTCAGGTGCCAACAAACGCGCTCAACAAGCTGTTCCTCTTGTGGGCGAAGCAGTTCCCAACCGAGAATTACGTCGCATGGCTCCACAGCTCGATGTCAACAGGTCAGGGGGGGCGACGATTCCCATCCGACGGTGAGTTCCGAAACAGCTTCGTCAACGACCAGCAATACGGAAGGGGATCGACCCGCTTTGTACTCATCCAACTTGAAGAGTCTTTCGGGCATCGGGAACCGGCCGACCTGAAGAACGCGACCATTGAGCACATCATGCCGCAAACGCTCAGCGAAAGGTGGCAGCAGGACCTTGGCCCTACTGCCTCAGAAGTTCACCAGCGGCGGCTGGGCACATTCGGCAACCTCACGCTTACCGGTTACAATTCGGAACTCAGCAACCTGCCCTTCGATGAAAAGAAGGTGAGGCTGGAAAAAACGCATATCGAGCTCAATCGGGGCCTGCTCAATCTGGAAAAGTGGGGTGAGGCGGAGGTTCAAGCCCGTGCTAATGAGATGTTCGAGGTCGCAGCGCATCTTTGGCCGGGACCTCTCGCCACCCAAACCCGGGGTATTTCTAGCTAGGATGACTTTCAGCGTTCGATTGTGACAAACCGGCACCCGATGATTGGCTGGGGCGCCGCGCTTTGAAGAACGAGAGCTGGTTCTCGCGCACCCATGTCATGGGCACAGGCGCACCGTTGGCTACTTTTGTATATTGGCAGATCGGTCGACGGAATGCCGCTCCCGGCAAGGTGCGGCGTGACGCGCTCGACCCGATTTCCATTTCTATTGTGGGCGGCTCGCCGTCAGCCTCGACCATTCGGGCAGCGGCCCTCGGCGCGGACCTCTCCTCGGATGCGCTGCGGCGGATTGCAGTTGCCACGCAAAGTATCGGCATAGGGGCCATGCGTGCCCACGTGTAGATAGCATACCGGAGGACAGCCGGATGCTGTTCCCACCAATCGAACCCGTTGTCGCGGGTTTTGGTTAAGTTGGGCGGCCGCCCTTGAGGATAGCCAACGAAGCACCGTGACGGTATAATCCTGTTTCATCGAGCACATTTACCGAGTCGATGCCAAACTGCCGGCACTTGCCGTCCCCAGCGATAGATGGCGAAATGTCGAGTTTCATCGCTAGCCCGAAAAGCTCAACAATTTCAAGATCGAACTTTTCTGACGGTAGGCTTGACGGTATCTCGACATGCAAAAAATATTTTTGCATTATTTTTCAATGCACTAGGTTATCTCAAAATAATCGAGTGGGAGTGACGCTCCCGTTCCTACCGCGTGCGGCACGAAAGTTTATGACATGGCCGGGATCGTTTCGATCCCGGCCATTTTCGTCTCTGCGCCTGTCTTAAAAAAATTGCAAAGCGCTGTCGATTTCGCAAACTCCTGTTCGTCGTTGTGATGTGAGGTCATCAGGGCCTGCTGCAACAGGGAGACGGACGATGCGTGTGATGGTGCTTGTCAAGGCAACGCAGGACAGCGAGAAAGGCTTTTCCTGGACACCCGAGACGCGGGAAATGATGGAGGCGATGGGGCGGTTCAACGACGAACTGGAAAAGGCCGGCATCCTCGTGACCGCCGATGGCCTGAAACCGTCTTCCGACGGCAAGCGGGTTGCCTTCGATGGCGCCGGCCGCACCGTCATCGACGGGCCTTTTGCGGAAGCCCGCGAACTGGTCGCCGGCTTCTGGCTCTGGAACGTCAAGGACATGGACGAGGCTGTCGCCTGGGTGAAGCGTTGCCCCAACCCCATGCCGGGGCCGAGCGAGATCGAGATACGGCCGCTTTACGAGATGTCGGATTTGCAATGAGGTCATGCGTATCGCCGCTCCGATGGAGCGGCGACCTCGTATCCCATGTGCGTTTTCGCTCAGTTCTCGAAATAGGCCGGCCGGTCGATATCGGCGATCAGGCCTGGTTCGGTCGGCTGCCATCCCAGTTGCTGTCGTGTTTCTTCGCTTGAGGTCGGATTGTCGATGCCGGCGAAGTGTGTGAACCAGCCGAAGTGATCGGCGGCTTCCTCGGTGGATTTGCTGACGACCGGCAGGCCGAGCCTGCGGCCGATGACCTGCGCGATCACGCGGAAGGAAATGCCGTTTTCGGCCGCTCCGTGGTAGCGGCTGCCGGCGATACCCTTTTCGAGAACCAGGCGGTAGAGTTTCGCGGCGTCGTGGCGATGGACGGCGGGCCAGCGGTTTGCGCCATCTCCGATATAGGCGGAAACGCCCTTTTCCCGCGCGAGCCGGATCAGGATCGGCACGAAGCCATGGTCCCCATCGCCATGCACGGACGGAGGCAGGCGGACGATGTTGATGCGAGCGCCGCTTTCAGCCGCCTTTGCTGCGGCCTGTTCCGAGACGCGGGGATTGTGGGAGACGGCCGGCGGGACCATGTCTTCCGTAGCGAGCCGGGGTGAGGCGACAAGCGCGGTGCCGGACGTGACGATCAGGGGACGAGCGGAGCCTGCAAGGGTGGCGCCCAATGCCTCAATGGCGCAGCGGTCGATTTCGCAGTTTTCCTTGAAACGGCTGAAGTCGTGGATGAAACCGGCGTGGATCACGGCATCCGCCGCTTCCGCACCGCGCCGCAGGCTTTGCAGATCCTGGAGATCGCCGCGATGCGGCGTTGCGCCCGCGGCGGCAAGCGAGGCCGCCGCCGCGTCGGACCGGGCGAGGCCGATGACGCTGTGGCCGGCGTGCTGAAGTTCCCGTGTGATGGCGGTGCCGACGAAGCCGGTGGCACCGGTGAGAAAGACGCGCATGTAAGCTCCTTGTGAGATTGGCAGCGTGCGACGCTGACCGGCAAGACGCTAGAGGCTGGAACCGGTACCATCCATGCTCTATTATCCGTTATATCTTCGCGATCGTCCGGAAATGTCCATGGATCCTTTGTCCGATATTCTCTCCCTCCTGAAGCCGCGCCGCCATATGTCGGCGGGTTTCGAAGCTTCGGGACCGTGGTCTGTTCAGTTTCCCGACCAGCATCACAGCATCAAATGCGGCGCGGTCGTTCACGGGCGATGCTGGCTTGCGGTGGAGGGGGTGGAGCAGGCCGTGCGCCTGGAGCCGGGCGATTGTTTTCTCCTGCCGTGGGGGCGGCCGTTTCGGCTGGCGAGCGATCTGGCCGTGCCGCCGATCGAGGCGCGGCAGATTTTTCCTCCCGCGCAGGAGGGTGGTGTCGTTTCGTATAATGGCGGCGGGGATTTCTTTCTGGTCAGCAGCCGCTTTGCCCTGAGCGGGCATCATGCCGATACGCTGCTGCACATGCTGCCGGCAATCGTGGTGATCCGGGAAGACAGGGAGCAGGGCGTTCTGCGCTGGGCGGTGGAACTGATGATGGGAGAACTGCGCGATCCGCAGCCGGGCGGTTTTCTCGTTACCCAGCATCTTGCCCATATCATTCTCGTCCAGGCCTTGAGGATGCATCTCGTGGACCGGATGCAGGGCGGCGTCGGCTGGCTGTTCGCGCTGGCGGACCGGCAGATGGGAACGGCGATTTCGGCCATTCACGGTGATCCCGCCTATGGTTGGACAGTGCAGGCGCTGGCGAAACGAGCCGGTATGTCGCGCTCGACCTTCGCACTGAAGTTCAAGAAGAGGGTCGGTATGGCGCCGATGGAATATCTGACACGCTGGCGAATGATGGTGGCGGGAAGCCGTCTGGCGGATGAGTCCGTTTCGGACGTGGCGCTGTCGCTTGGCTATGAGTCCGAAATCGCCTTCAGCACGGCCTTCAAGCGGGTGATGAAATGCACGCCGCGGCAATATGGGCGCCAGCGAGAGGGGGAGTTTCCGGCGGCTCGAACGGCGTGAGAGGCAATGATCGACCCGCTGGAGAGGGCGGTTTCGGGTCTATCGGAAAGAACGCCTTGATATCAATGGAATAGGAATAAATTCGCAAATGTTCCTATTTTGTTCTTGATAGAATCGGGCTGCCGGCTATACTGGCACCATCATCTGAGAGAGGATTTCGCGATGCTTGGACAGTCCGGGAATGAGATCATGCGCGCTGGGCAGGGCTCCCTTTGGAGCGGGTTGCCGCAACCCGGCAAGGCGCGGCGGCATGAGGCGCAGGCGCGCTCCAACCTGTTTCTTGCCGTGCTGCCGGATCGGGCGGCGGCGCTGCAGTCGATGGAGATCGGGCGCCGCATCGGGCGTGAGCGCAATCTTTCGCATGCCCTGCGCCCGCCCGAACTGCTGCATGTGACGCTGAACCCGATCGGCAGCTATACGGCGCTTTCCGAAGCGGATGTGTTCACGGTCTGCGAGGTCATGGCGTCCGTTCGTGCCGCGCCCTTCGAGGTCAGCTTCGATCGCGTCGCGGGCTTTTCCCACGGCGAGCGCAAGCTGATGGTGCTCGGCAATGCGGTCCGCAGCGAGGAGCTTATGGATCTCCATGTGCAGCTGGCCAAGGAGATGTGGGGTGCGGGCCTGACCTTTACCTACAATCCGCGCTTCCTGCCGCATATGACACTGAGCTACGGCGAAACCGAAATCGGCGAAACCATGCTGGCGGAACCCGTGCGCTGGATGGTGCGCGAGGTGGTGCTGATCCACAGCCTTGTCGGAGAAGGCCGCTACGAATATCTCGGCCGGTGGCGGCTGTCGGACGATGTCGCGGCGGGTGCTTTCGGTTGAGTTTTCACCGGCGGATGACGATCTTCGCCGGGGCGTCTTGCGCTCCGGCAACGGAACGACCATAGATCGTCGCGGAATTTTCCGAGACATCGAAGGCGACAGATACGTGCAGACATCCGAGATCGTGATTGCCGGGGATACGCCCGGCGTCGAATGGCGGCTTCCGGTCATTCGTTTCGAGGGCAACCATTCCAAGGCGCCGTCGGTTTATATCCAGGCGGCGCTGCATGCCAACGAGCTGCCGGGCACGGCGCTTCTGCATTTCCTCTGCGCGCGGCTGCGCAAGGCGGAGGCGGAACGGGCGATCCTGGGCGACATCACCATCGTTCCGCAGGCCAATCCGATCGGCGCGGCGCAGGCGCATTTCGGCGATATGCAGGGCCGTTTCGACCTGGCGTCGCGCATCAATTTCAATCGCGAATTTCCGCTGATCGCCCTTGAAGAGCGCGACAGCCTGCTCGAAGGTCGCGAACGGCTGACGGCGGTCAACCGGCTGAAGCGCGAGCTTCTGCACATGGCCCTCGGCGCGGATCTGATGCTCGATCTGCATTGCGACGACCAGTCGCTGCAATATGCCTATATCGACGATGCCTTCTGGCCGGAGGCGTCCGATCTGGCGGCGGCGCTGAAGATGGAGGCCGTCTTCCTGTCCGACGGCGAAAGCTCGGCTTTCGAGGAGGCCGTCGGCTATGCCTGGAAACATGAAGGCGGTGGCGCCAGGAAGACGACACTGCCCGGCCGTCTTGCCGTCACGGTCGAACTGCGCGGGCGTTGCGACGTCTATCCCGACATGGCCGGGGCCGATGCCGAGGGCTTGTGGAATTTTCTCGTCGGGCGCGGCGTCGTGTCCGATCCGGCGTTCGTGGCGACGACCTATCAGGGACCGGCTTTCGCGCTCGACACCATCGAGATGATCCGCGCGCCCGAGGCGGGCACGGTGCTCTTCCACCGCAATATCGGCGAAACCGTCGTCGAGGGCGATCTGCTGGCGACCATCGTCACGCGGCCCGGCATGGCCGATGGCGATATCGAGATCAGGGCGCCGCAGGCGGGGCTGATCGCCACCCGCTCGTCCGCCCGCTTCGCGCGCCGCCGGGACGACCTGATGAAGATCGCCTGCGCCGCGCCCAGCAAGGCCAGGCGCAAGGCCGGCACGCTGGAAGACTGAGGGCTCGCCGTGACAGTCAGGATTTACGGTATCAAGAACTGCGATACGATGAAGAAGGCGCGCAGCTGGCTCGACGGCCAAGGGGTCGCCTACACGTTTCACGACTACAAGAGCGACGGCATCGACCGGCAAACCCTGTCGGCGTGGTGTGAGGCGCTGGGGTGGGAAACCGTGCTCAACAGGGCAGGCACAACCTTCCGGGCGCTGCCGGAGACGGACAGGCAGGGTATCGATCAGGAAAAGGCGATCGCGCTGATGCTGGCGCAGCCGTCGATGATCAAGCGACCGCTGCTCGACAGGGACGGGCATTTTTCCGCCGGCTTCAAGCCGGAACGCTACCAGGCGGAATTCAAGCTCTGAGAGGGATGGGCTGAGCCATGTCGAAGACGACGCGCGCGACACAGTTTCTCACCAAGGCCGGGGTGGCCTTCAGCGTGCATGCCTATGACTACGATCCGTCCGCCGACCGCATCGGCATGGCGGCGGCGGAAGCGCTTGGCGAGGAGCCGCGGCGGGTGCTGAAGACGCTGATGGCCGAGGTCGACGGCAAGCCGGTCTGCGTCGTCGTGCCGTCCGATCACGAGGTCAGCATGAAAAAGCTGGCGGCGGCCTTTTCCGGCAAGTCGGCCAATATGATGAAGCCTGCCGACGCCGAGCGGCTGACCGGCTACCCTGTCGGCGGTATCAGCCCCTTCGGCCAGAAGAAGCTCGTGCCGACGGCGATCGAGGCGGCGGCCCTGTCCGAGCCGCATGTGTTCATCAATGGCGGTCAGCGCGGGCTGCAGGTGCGACTGGCGCCTTCGGATGCGAAAGCGGCGCTGAAGGCGGTTGCCGCGCCGCTGGTGGCGTGAAGCGCAGACGCAACGTCCGGAGTTGCCGCTCCCGAGCGTCATCAGGCATCTGTGGCTGGAGCGCTTCATTGTTGAACGGAAGCATTCTGCCGAAAGGAATTTCGGCGGATCGCAAGGGCGCAGACCGCAAATGTCCCCAATTGTGGTATGCGAGGTCTACAAATGCCACTGAGGCAAAGCCGTCATCTCGAACAGCTTCGATGAAATCGGCATTCGTCAGGAGCGCAAAGACCAAGTCGCCGTCATCGCGCGTAACGGTTTCGCACATCACGCGCGCGCTCCACCCGGTGCCTGTCCATCAGGGGCAGACGCCTGTCTCCCCCTGATGCCGGAGCCGTTTTTACCGGCAAGGGGCCTCGTAGCGGCGGCCGTAGCGATCGCGGTAGATGCAGTAGCCTTTACGCTCCTGGGAGTTGCCGATCAGGGCGCCGATGACGCCGCCGGCTGCGGCACCCACCGCCGCGCCGCCCCAGCTGTTGCTGGCAACGCCGCCGATCACAGCACCGGTGCCCGCGCCGATCGCAGCGCCTTTTTCCGTCTGGGTGCAAGCGGAGAGGGTGGCAATCATTCCAATCAAAACAATAAGCTTACGCATGATCTAGCCTCTTTGCCTTCATGTATGGGAACGCAGCATCTACGGAATGTTTACGTTTGTCGAGAGGTTTGGTTCCGGTTTGTGGGCGGATTGGTGTTGCTGCATTGCGGAACGTTTTTGCGCGGTGGCGCGAAAAGGTCAGGCCGGCGGTTTCACGCGATAGGCCATTCCAAGCGAGCCCGGAGCGGTTTCAAGGAAGCCGAACTGCTCGTAGAGCTTGTTTGCCGGCACGTCGGCGATCAGGCTGACATAGGCGGATGGCGCAAGCGCAGTGTCTACGTGGCTCATAATGGCCCCCATGATCGCCTTGCCGAGACCGCGGCCCTGATGGGCGGGGTGGACGGCAATATCGGTCACCTGGAAGAAACAGCCGCCGTCGCCGATCAACCGCCCCATTCCCACGGCGCGGCCTTCGTGCAGGACGACGGCCGAAAAGATCGTGCGGGGCAGGCCCGCTTGCGCGGCCTCCCGCGAAAAGGGACTGAGACCTGCCACGGCGCGAAGGTGGAGATACTCCTCCACGGACGGGGTTCGCGCCACAACGGAATAGGCCGGATCATGCATTCGGGTGTCCCTTTCTTGCCTCGCAGGCCGAGATGTATCACGGAATATGGCGACATCGTTTAGTTCGCCAAACGGCAAGGCGCATTGTCCACAGGCTGCTTTTGGCTTCTGTTTCGTATCCTGTCGTGGGATTGTTTTAGGGGGTTGGGTATAATCAGAAAAACAAAGAAGAATTTGATTTTACGATGTAAGGAAGCAAAAACCCCAGCCACAATTACCACCAACACACGAGAAGGTACAAA
>JAVBSF010000430.1:0-27671 GCA_031556925.1 Pararhizobium sp. | reverse complement strand
GCCGCCTCGTCGATGCCGACATGAACGAAGAGTCGACCCGCCTCAAGGCGCTCCAGACCCAGCAGCAGCTCGGTATCCAGGCGCTCTCGATCGCCAACTCGAACTCGGAAAACATCCTGTCGCTCTTCCGTTAATCGGATCAACGTCAGGCGGCATGACCCGATCATGCCGGCCGTCAGAAATGGGCCGTACCTCTCGCGAGGTGCGGCCTTTTCGCATTCTGACGCCCGGCGGATCGCGAGCCTTGCCTTAAGCTTTCGGTAAGAGAGATTTATTTTTCTTCATAGAGATTACCCACTTGCTAACGACCTTAACCGTTTGTTAACCATGATGCCGTTAAGTGTTTCTTAAGAGCGATAGGCTGTCCCTTGGGCATTTGGGGCGGTTTGCATGACGCTGGTCCCGTCGCTGCCGGTCAATCCGGAATGTTCCTTAAAACGAACCAGGGCAATAAACCAATGACCAGCATCATGACCAACACGGCCGCCATGGCCGCTCTCCACACGTTGCGTTCGATCAACACCAACATGGAAGAAGTGCAGGCGCGCATCTCGTCCGGCTACCGCGTCGAGACGGCTGCCGACAACGCCGCCTACTGGTCGATCGCAACCACCATGCGCTCGGACAACGCAGCGCTTTCGACCGTGCAGGACGCGCTCGGGCTGGGCGCCGCCAAGGTCGATACGTCCTATTCCGCCATGAGCGCCTCGATCGATCTCGTTTCCGAGATCAAGGCCAAGCTCGTCGCCGCGCGCGAGCCGGGCGTTGACAAGACCAAGATCAACAAGGAAATCTCCGAGCTGAAGGCGCAGCTCGCCTCAGCCGCGGAATCGGCATCCTTCTCGGGCGAAAACTGGCTCTACAACGAGACCGACGATCCGGTTGGCGTCAAGTCGATCGTGGCATCGTTCAACCGTTCGACCAGCGGTGCGGTGTCCGTCTCCACCCTCGACTACGATACGGCGACCTCCATTCTCATCGACGTCAAGGATACCGATCGCGGCCAGCTGACACGCGGCATCGCCGTGGTGCAGCCGGATACGAGCACCGACCCGGCGACCACCGCCGACGCCACCTACCACCTGATCTATGCGGCCAACAGCACGGCGCCGGCCGGTTCGACGCTGATCGAGCTTGCGGTCGACACCAGCGACGACAATATCGACGGCATGATCAGTGCGGTCGACGCGATGCTGAGCACGCTGACCGATTCGGCCGCGACGCTCGGCGCCATCACCAGTCGCATCGACATGCAGGAAAACTTCGTCGCCAATCTGATGGACGTGATCGACAAGGGTGTGGGCCGTCTTGTCGATGCCGACATGAATGAGGAATCGACCCGCCTCAAGGCGCTGCAGACCCAGCAGCAGCTCGGCGTGCAGGCGCTGTCGATCGCCAACACCAACTCCGAAAACATCCTGCGTCTCTTCCAGCAGTAAAAGACGCACGCGGCGCGCCCACCGGCTCTCGAAGTCGGGCGCGTCACGCGGGATCCGTCTCATGGCTCCCGCCACGCATTCCACCCTTTCCGCCGGTCATCGGTCGGGGTGGACCGGTTGGACCGCATCGATTGCCCAGGTGCGGTCCAACACCCTACATTTTCGCGCAAGTTTGACCGGCTAGTCTCCACCCGCAGCCATTCCCATTCCGGCTGTCAGCGCAAGAATGACGCTTTCGCTGCCGCAGGTGTCCGGTCCGGACACGGATTGAAAATGTGTGGATCCGCTGGCGCCCCGGCGTCGCGATCCTCAAGGAGACATCGCCGCAGTGTCACGGTCCAATCTTACCTGGTTTGCCAATCTTTGCCGGCTTGCCAATCTTTCCCGGTTTGAAGGCCATTCGCCGTCCCGGACGACCGATGTCGCATATCCGCTTGCCGGCGCGCCGCGCCTTGCCGGAGGTGCGCGATGACCGCTTCCCTTTCCCGATATCTGAAAGACTTCAGCGCTTCCAAGCTGGAGATCGCCATGGCGCCTCCGAAATATTTCCCGGATCTGGATGACCTCGGGCGCGCGCCGGCTCTATCGACCGGTGTCGTCGCCATAAACCCGCCGGCGCCTGCCGCGCCCAGGGTCGATGTCGAAGCCGAGAGGCGCGAGGCCTTCGAGGAGGGCCGCCTTCAGGCCGAGAAGGAACTCGGCGCGGCCCACACCGCCGCCATCGTCGAACTCGAGGAGCGGCATGCGGCGGAGATGGAGGCGCTGAAGACGCGCTGCGAAAACGAGATCGCGGCGATGATCTTCGACCGCTTCTCCGACATGGGCTCGCAGCTTGCCGATCTCTATGGGGGGCAGGTCGCGCGCGCGCTGATGCCCGTTCTGGAGGCCAGTCTGGTCGAGAAGGCCGTCGCCGGCCTCGGACGGCTGGTCAGCCAGACGATTGCCCATGGCGAGGCCTGCAAGATCACCGTCAAGGGTCCGACAACGCTGTTCGAGGCGCTGAAGACGCATCTCACCGACGAGACCCTGATATTCAGACATATTGAAACAGCCGATATCGACCTCTCCGTCGAGTTCGGCGATTCCATTCTGGTAACGAGAATGGCGGCGTGGGCGGACACCGTCCGGAAGGTGCTTGCATGAGCGACAATGAAAGCCATCACCACGGCAAGAATGAAATCATCATCATCAAGCGCCATGGCGGTCATCACGACGGCCATCACGGCGGCGCATGGAAGATCGCCTATGCCGACTTCATGACCGCGATGATGGCGTTCTTCCTCGTCATGTGGCTGATCAACGCCGCCAACCCGCAGACCAAGGCGGCGCTCGCCTCCTATTTCAATCCCGTGCAGCTGACCGATGCCAAACCCGCCGAAAAGGGCGTGAAGCAGCCGGCCAAGGATGCCAAGGGCGAGGAAGACCAGGCGAAATCCAAGATCGACGGCGATCAGGACAAGACCGGCGGCTCGGCCAAGAAGGGCGAGGATCAGGCCGCGACCTCGGGCGAGGAAACCAAGTATTCCGACGCCGATTTCTTCGAAAACCCCTATTCGGTGCTTTCGGAAATCGCGGAAGATACCGGTGTTCAGGCCAATATCAGCACCAGGGGCGATGGCGGCGCGGCCAATTCCGGCCCGGCGACCGGCGCCGAAGGCGGTGAAGCCTATCGCGATCCCTTCGACCCGGACTTCTGGACGAAGCAGGTCGAACTGCAGAATGCCGACAAGGGCGGCCTGAGCGCCGAGGACATGCCGGGCAACGGCCAGGATCCGGGCGTCAAGAATGCCGACAAGGCTTCCGCAGACGGCAAGACCGAACTGGCGATGAACGGAACCGCCGCCGAGGACGGAAAGGCGCCCGAGACGGCGGCCGAGCTGAAATCGGACGAGAAATCCGCCGAGGAGCTCAAGGCCGAAATCCAGAAAGAAATCGGCGGCGCGGCGGGCAAGCTTGCCGAAGGGTTGATCGTGACCCCGACCGAGGGCGGCCTGCTGGTGACGATCAGCGAACAGGCCGATACGCCGATGTTCGGCCTCAGCTCCGCCGTGCCGGAAAAGACCATGGTCGCGGCCATGGAAAAGATCGGCAAGCTTCTGGCCGCGCGCAGCAAGGGCGCGGTCGCGATCCGCGGCCATACGGACGGCCGTCCCTTCAGGAACGGCACCTACGATAACTGGCGCCTGTCTTCCGCGCGCGCCCAGAGCGCCTATTACATGCTGGTGCGCGGCGGTCTCAACGAGAGCCGCGTCAGCCAGATCAGCGGCTTTGCCGACAAGCGGCTGCAGGTGCCGGGCGACCCGCTCGCGCCGCAGAACCGCCGCATCGAAATCCTGTTGCAGACGGACCAGGGCTGATCCCATGCTGAAGGCGTTGCGCACTCTTCTTCTCTGTGCCTGCATGGGCGGCATGCTGCCGGCCGGGCTTGCCCGTGGTGAGGAGGCCGAGAACCTGCCACCCTACAAGATGCTGCGCTCGTTGCAGCATATCCAGGATTCGATCGTGCTCGGCGATCATTCCGCGGTGGAGATGCAGCGCTTCATGCTGAGCGCGGTGGACAAGCGTCTGCGCGAGGCCGATCCCTCGATATTCGACGATCCGCGCAATGTCGACGCCGCCCTGATCTATGTGATGAGCGGCGGCAATCCCGAAACGCTGTCCTATCTCGTCGGCCGCGATATCCATGGCAACTTCGACACGCGTGTCACCGATGCGCTCGGCCACTATCTCAATGGCAAGGGCGGCCTGATCGTGGAGCAGCTCGCCAAAGCCATTCCGGAATACAAGAACGCCAGAATCGGTCCTTATCTCTATCTGGTGCTCGGCAATGCGACCGCCTTGCAGGATCCGAAGACGGCGATGGGATATTACGACTGGGCGCGTCTGGTGGCGCCCGGCACCAATATCGAGGAAGCGGCCCTGCGCCGCTCGCTGGCGCTTGCCACCCGCCTGAAGAATGTCGACAAGGGCTTTCCCTATGCGCTCTCCTATGCGCGCCGTTTTCTGACATCGCCCTATGCGAGCCAGTTTGCCGATATGTTCGTCGAACTCGCGGTCGATAATTACAACGGCGAGACGGAAAGCAAGCTGCAGGAGATCCTGTCCTTCATGGATGCGCCGCGCCAGCGCGAGGTTTATCTGCGCATCGCGCGCCGTGCTGCCATTGGCGGCATGGCGTCGCTGACGCGCCTGGCCACGGAACGCGCCGATGCCCTGTCTTCGTCCGAGGACAAGCAGCCGGAAGCGCTTGCCAGCCTCTATTCTGGGCTGGTCGATGTGCCCTCCGACGGCATTCTGAAAGCGGTGAAGGATATCAGCGCCATACCCGACGACCAGCTTTCGCCACGCGATCGCGCGCTGCGCAATGCCGCGCAGGCGGTTGCCGAAGAGGTGCTGCGCCTGCCGACGGCAGAAAGCCTGACGCAAGCGACCGCTCCTAATGTCGAAGCAGAAGAGACAGTAAAAACAGAAGAGAACGACGAGTCGATCGGAAGCGGGGGCAGCCCCTTTGCGGAACCGGATGCGGCAAAGACCGAAGAACCCGCCGAAGCGAACGCCGAAAAGCAGGTCGCGTCGTCCGAGCCGGACGACCCTGCCTTCGATGCGTTCATGAATGCCGGGCGTTCGAAGCTCGACGCGATCGATTCTCTGTTGAAGGGGGATGTGCAATGACATTCGTGGACGACAGCCTGGCAGGCGCCGCACCCGTTCGGGGTGGCAAGGCCGGCGCGAAAGGGGCCAAACCGGCCGACCTCGCCGCCCAGAAGGATGCTTTCAACCGCGCATTTTCCGAAGCCGGAAAAAAGCAGCAGCCGCAGATTTCGATCCGCGAAAAGGCCGGCGCCGAGATGCAGGACGCACAGGCTGCCCAGAGCCGCATCCGCATTGAAAATGCCGATATCACCGCCGGCGCGGATGCGAAGGCCACCGGCCTGCCGTCGGGACAGGCGGGTCTGGATGAGGCCTCGCTGCTCGAAACGCTGCAGGCCCGGCAGGAGGCTGCAGCCGAGCTCGATGCGGCCAGGTCCGCAAAGGAACCTTCCTCCTCGTCGGAAACGTCGAAAACGCGGCGGGATCTGAAGCAGGCGCAGATGGAGGCCGCCCAGGCCCGCATCGACGCACGGCTCGGTCAATCTGCGGCGGGTGAGGGCAGTGATGCCGCTGCGGCGGAAGACGCGAAGGCCACGCAAAATGCGATGGCCCGCAAGCTGGCGGATCTCTTCAGGGAACGGCAGGCCGAGCTTGCGTCGAAAGCGCAACCGGGCGCGCAGGCTTCCGGGAATGACGATTCATCCGGCGCCCAGCCGCAACAGGCGACCGGCAGCGATGTCAATCAACTGCTGGCGATGCTGGGGGCGGCCCAGTCGGCACAGGCCGCGACCGAACTTCCGGGTGATGGCGTCGATCTGGGCGAATTCCAGGCCCTGGCCGAACGGGCGGGCAAACCGAAGTCCTCGACCAGCGAAGGCCTCAACGCCACAAAGGCGGGCGCAGCCCATGCGGACGGCGATGCCGCCGAAACCGGTGGGACACCGAGCGCCGAAAAGCAGGAAACCGACAAGCTCTTCCGTTTCGCGCGCGCCGACGGCAAGGGTCAGGACGTCTCGATAGCGATCAACAAGGGTGGCGATACCGCGACCGTCGATACCGGGGCAGCCCAGAGTGGCAAGGCGGATACCGTGACGGTGGTCGAGGCCCGGCGCTATCTCGGCATCGCGCCCAACAGCAATGCGCAGGCCGTGACATCGGCTATCGCCGGCAGCAGCGAATGGGCTCAGTCCCTTCAGTCGCTGGCCAACGACGCCAGCTTGCAGCAGCAGGCGACCGGCAAGGTCGTCAATACGCTGAAGATCAAGATGACCCCCATCGATCTGGGTACGGTCACGGCCACGCTGCGGCTGAAGGGCGACGAGTTGAACGTGGACCTGAGGGTCGAGACGCGCGACGCCTATCGGCAGCTCAGCGACGATCAGAACGCGATCGTCAAGGCGTTGCGGGCTCAGGGCTTCGCCGTCGATCAGGTGAACGTCACCTTCAGCGCGCCCGACAGCAACAATGGCAACAACGCCCAGCAGCAACAGCAGCCCCAGCCGGGTGGACAGTTCGGCCGCGAAGCCTCGGCCGGCGGCGGAGCGCCGCAGGGCAGGGGTGAGCGCAATGGCGGCGACAATCAAGGCGACCGGTGGACGGCCAATGAAACGACGGGCGACATATCTTCTTCTGACGCTGGCGGCGCTGGGGACGTCTATATGTGAGGCGCAGGCCAGCACCGGTGTCTGCGAGAGCGAAATCGTGGCGGCCGCCGCCAAATATAATGTGCCGGCCGGTATCCTCTATTCCGTCGGTTTGACGGAAACGGGACGTAAGGGCTCGCTGCAGCCCTATGCGATGAACATCGAGGGCAAGGCGTTCTTCGAGAACAATGCGCAGCAGGTTCTTGCCCGTTTCGCAGATGCCCGCGCCCGTGGCGCCAAGCTCATCGACCTCGGCTGCATGCAGATCAACTACCATTTTCACGGCGAAAATTTCGCCTCTCCGGGCGAAATGCTGGAGCCGAAAAAGAACGTCGAATATGCCGCGCGTTTCCTTGCGAACCTCCATTCCAGGCATGAAACCTGGACAATGGCGGTGGCGCGCTACCATGCCGGCCCCAACAACGATCCCGCCCAGAAAAAATATGTCTGCCGCGTGATCGCCAATCTGGTCGCGACCGGCTACGGCAAATGGACTCCCAACGCGACAACGTTCTGCAATCAGTAATCTGAGGTTGCATTCTTGTACGTGTTGCACGGTTCCGAAATTGTGTCGCAAGTTTGGCGCAAGCCTCGACGCAAGGCCATTTCTAGGGACTTGTTAACGTTTCCACATAAAATTTAGCGTTTCATTCTGATCCACCCACTATATCTAGATCAAATCGGCACGCAGTGGTTAATCTAGTATTAATTCCTGCCTGTGAATTCCCATAGTTCCAAAAGAATCACCAGATTCGTACCCCTTGGTCATCGAGGCACCATACTGATTCGGAGGCGGACGAATGATCGTAGTGGTTGATGAGCGCAAGCTCGTGAAAGACGGATACACATCTCTTTTTGGACGCGAGGGCGTGCCCTCCACCGGGTTCGACCCCAAGGAGTTCGGTGACTGGGTCAGCACGGCGGCTGACACCGACATCGACGCGGTCGAAGCCTTCCTGATCGGCCAGGGCGAGCGCGCCATGACGCTGCCCCGCGCCATCCGCGATCGCTCTACGGCGCCGGTGATCGCCATCAGCGATACCCCTTCCCTGGAAGCGACGCTTGCCTTCTTCGACTGCGGTGTCGATGACGTCGTGCGCAAGCCGGTTCATCCCCGCGAAATTCTCGCACGGGCAGCTGCCATCCGCCGTCGCCTGAAGGCGCTGGCCAACTACACCGACATCGGTTCGATCCGGGTGTTCTCCGACGGTCGCGATCCGGAAATCCAGGGCGAAGTCTTCGCGCTTCCCCGCCGCGAGCGCCGCATTCTGGAATATTTGGTCTCCAACCGCGGTCGCCGCGTTTCCAAGACCCAGATCTTCAACGCCATCTACGGCATCTTCGACGAAGACGTCGAAGAGAACGTCGTCGAAAGCCACATCAGCAAGCTGCGCAAGAAGCTGCGCAAGAAGCTCGGTTTCGATCCGATCGATTCCAAGCGTTTCCTCGGCTACTGCATCGACTGGGAATAGGCGACGGCCCATGAGGTCGTCGCCGGATGTGGCGGCATCCGGTCCGACCTTCAAGACAGGTTCACGCAAGGCCCATCTTCTAGTCTTGCGATAACGAGTAAAACGAGGATCGGACATGAGTCTTTACGGAATGATGAGAACCGGCGGCTCCGGCATGAACGCTCAGGCGAACCGTCTGGGAACCGTCGCCGAGAACATCGCCAACGCCAACACCACCGGCTACAAGCGTGCCTCCACCGAATTTTCGTCTATGATCCTGCCGGCGAGCAACGGCTCGTACAATTCCGGCGGCGTCGAGACCAAGGTGCGCTACTCGATCTCGGCCGAAGGCTCCAAGGTCTACACCACCTCGGCATCCGATCTCGCGCTTGACGGCGGCGGCTTCTTCATCGTCTCCGGCGCGAACGGCCAGGAGTTCCTGACACGCGCCGGTGCCTTCACCCAGGATGGCGACGGCAACCTGGTCAATTCCGCCGGCTACACGCTGCTGGGTTACGAATACAATGCCGGCGTCGATCCGACGGTCGTCGTCAACGGCTTCGATGGTTTGAGCAAGGTCAACCTTGCATCGGACGGTCTCGTCGCCAAGGGCTCGACTGTTGGTTCGATGGGCGCCAACCTGCCGGCCGGCGCGGATGTCGGCGATATCTCGACAACGTCGCTGATTGTCTTTGACAGCCAGGGCAACACCCGTATTCTCGACTTCAACTACGAGAAGGTTTCGGACAACAACTGGACCGTCGAGATCGTCGACCGCGATTCCGGCACGCCGCTCGGCACGTCGGCGCTGGTTTTCGATGCAGCGGGCAATCTGACGACCTCGCCCCTGACAGTCACGACGACCGCGATGACGGGTATTGCCGGCACCGGGGCGGACCTCGGCGCAATCGAGATCGATCTCTCGAAGACCACCCAGCTCGGCTACAAGTTCAATCCCGACGGCGGCACCATCGACGGCAACTCGCCGAGCAAGGTTGCCGGTTTCCAGATCGACGACGACGGCATCGTCTACGTCAAGTACGAAAACGGCAAGCTGGACCCGCGCTACCGTATCGCGCTCGCTAACGTCCAGAGCCCGGACAATCTCGTTCCCCAGTCGGGCAACGTCTATTCGCAGGGTGTCAATTCGGGCGTCATCGTCACTGGCTTCGCCGGTTCGGGCGATTTCGGCTCCGTCATCTCCGGCGCGCTTGAAAGCTCGAACGTCGATATCGCCGAGGAACTGACCTCGATGATCGAATCCCAGCGCAGCTACACCGCAAACTCCAAGGTCTTCCAGACCGGTGCCGACCTGCTTGACGTTCTCGTCAACCTGAAGCGGTAATCGAAAGTACAGGCTGATCAATGTCTCTGTCATCCGCACTCATTTCGGCTCAATCGGTCTTCACCACGACAGGTCAGCAGACCGCCGTCGTGGCGAAGAACATGGCGAATGCGAGCAACCCGGACTATGCGCGCCGGCTGGCGATGATGGGGACAAGCCTCAACGGAACGCAGGTTCTTTCGATCCAGCGTTCCCAGAACGACGCGCTGCTGAAGCAGAACATCGTGAGCATTTCGCAGTCTTCGGCGCAGGGGACGTTGTTCTCCGGGCTGGAGACGCTGAAAAGCGCGCTCGGCGGCAACGACTACGAACTGGCGCCGTCCACCTATCTGGCGTCGTTCCGCGATGCCCTGCAGACCTATTCGGCAACGCCGGGCAACAGCACGATCGCCGCAACCGTGGTTTCCGCGGCCGGCGATCTCGTCACCTCGCTCAACAAGACATCCACAGCCGTGCAGAACATGCGTATGGATGCCGACAAGGAGATCGATACGGCGGTCTCGACCCTGAATGGCCTGCTTGCGGATTTCGAAACCGTGAACACGGCCGTCCAGAGCGCGATCGGCACCGGCAGCGATCCGAGCGACGCGCTCGACCAGCGCGACAGGCTTTTGAAGCAGATGTCGGAAATCGTCGGCATCTCCACCGTCACGCGCGGCAGCGGCGATACCGTCATCTATACGTCTGATGGAACGGTCCTGTTCGAAAACAAGGCCCGCCAGGTCACCTTCGCGCCGACCTCCGGCTATGCCCCTTCGACGGTCGGCAATGCCGTCTACGTCGATGGCGTTCCGATGAAGGCGGGTATCGGCGCCAACACCTCCGCCGAAGGCAAGCTCGGCGCGCTTCTGCAGCTTCGCGACGACATTGCTCCCAAGTTCCAGTCGCAGCTCGACGAGATCGCGCGCGGACTGGTCACGCTTTTCCAGGAAGGCGATCCCGCCAACGGCATTGCCTATGCGCCGGGCCTTTTCACCTACACGACCTCGACGCCGCCCGCGACCGTACCGGCAAACGGGACTGTTTCGCCGGGTCTGGCCTTGTCGCTGATCGTCAATCCACTGGCGAAGGACAATCCGCAGATGCTCCGCGACGGCGGCTTCAACGGCGTCATCGCGAACACGGACAATGCCTCCGGCTTTTCCGCCCTGTTGGACGGCTTCGTCGATGCCTTCGACGGGAACATCGATTTCGATGCGGCGACGGGCATGGACCCCTCGACCAGCATTTCGAGCTTCGCGACGTCTTCGGTCGGCTGGCTGGAACAGCTGCGCAGCACGGCGTCGTCGGCCAATGACAACAAGACGGCGCTCCTGTCGCGTACCCAGGATGCCCTTAACAATGTGACCGGCGTCAGCATGGACGAAGAATTGTCCCTGCTTCTGGACCTTGAGCAGTCCTACAAGGCCTCGGCCAAGCTGGTCAGTACCGTGGACGCCATGATGGCGGCCCTTCTTGAAGCTGTGAGGTAATCATGAAGACGTCCTTCGTTTCCAATCTGGCCATCCAGAATGCGATGCGGCTTACAATCCAGCAGAGCCAGACGGAAGTGGTGAAGCTGGAGAAAGAAGTCACGACCGGTCGTCACGCCGACGTCGGTGTCGCGCTCGGTGGCGCGGCGGCCAAGTCGCTCGATCTGCAGCGCGAACTCGCGCGCATGACGACGCTGACGGAAACCAACGCCGTCGTCACCCAGCGTCTCTCGGCCTCGCAGGAAGCATTGAGCTCGATTTCCAAGGCGGCCCAGTCGACGATGGAGGCGCTGATCGCGCTGTCGGGCAGCGATTCCGCCGACCAGCTCGCCATCGCCAAGACCGAAGTCACCAATTCGATGTCGATCTTCAATTCGGCGATCAACACCTCCTTTAACGGCGAATTCCTGTTTTCCGGCATCAATACCGATGTGAAGCCGGTGTCGGACTACAACGATCCGGCCGGTTCCGCCGCCAAGGCCTCGTTCGACACGGCCCTGTCCACCTTCATGGCCGCCCAGGCGCCGCCGCTGACCTCCATGAACGAGTTCACGAAGGCCCAGATGACGGACTTCATCAAGACCACGCTCGAGCCGATGTATCTGGATACCGATCCGGCGGCAGGCGACCAGTCGCTGTGGACCACCGACTGGTCCAGCGCGTCCGACCAGACCATGACGAGCCGCATTTCCACGACGGAAGTCGTGCCGAGCTCCACCTCCGCCAATTCGGAAGGCATGCGCAAGTTCGCGCTCGCCAACGTTCTTACCTATGAACTCTTGGGGGCGGATGTTTCCTCCGATGTCCGCAGCCTGATCAGCAATACGGCCGTGAGTTATATCGGCGAGGCCATTTCCGGCATCGATGCGCAGCGCAGCGCGCTCGGCATTTCCGAGGCGCGCGTGGAGAAGGCCAATACCTCTCTCGAAGCGCAGATCAAGCTCGTCAAAACCCATGTTTCCGATCTTGAAGGTATCGATACCTACGAGGCATCGACCCGCATGAATACGCTTTTGACCCAGATCGAGGCCTCTTACACGCTGACCTCTCGGCTTCAGCAACTGAGCTTGATCAACTTCCTCTGAGGAGGAGGGGGTATGGGACAAACATGAAGGATGTCTTGAATGTACCAGTTTACATATGCCGAGATCATGGAGGACGGCGTTGCCGATTCCAAGGATCGCGAACGGCAGGTTCTCGATCGCTCTATCGTCTTGCTGCGCGCTGCCAAGCAGCAGAGCGGCTATTCGCGGGAAGCGATTGAGGCGATCTACTATACGCGCCGTGTCTGGATCCGGTTCATCGAGGATTTGCGTGCCTCGGACAACCAGTTGAACGACGAACTGCGTGCCAATCTTATATCCATTGCCATCTGGATTTTGGGGGAAACGGAGAAAATCCGTAAACGTGAATCCTCCAACTTCCAGGGCATCATCGACATCACAACCATCATCAGGGATGGCCTCAAATGAAGAGCACACTGCGTATCTCGCTGAAATCGGGCGAACGGATTTTTGTCAACGGAGCCGTGTTGCGCGTCGACCGCAAGGTCGCCGTCGAGTTCCTGAACGATGTCACCTTCCTGCTTGAGAACCACGTTCTCCAGCCGGAAGACGCAACGACGCCGCTCAAGCAGCTCTACTTCATCGCCCAGATGATCCTGATCAACCCGGAAGGGGCCGAGCAGTCGACCAACATGTTCCGCAAGTCGGTAATCATGCTTCTGAATTGCTTCAAGAACGAAGAAGTGATCGCCGAGCTGAAGCGCATCGACGGCATGGTCACCCAGGGTCGTGCATTCGACGCCCTGAAGGCGATCCGCGGCCTCTACCCGATCGAGGATCGCATCCTCAACAATCAGGAAATGGCGCCGGCAACGATCGAGCAGATCCGCAAGGAGATCGCACCATGGCGGTAAGCGGCGTCTCCGGCACCTCAAGCTACATTCCGACTGCTTCGGCGACGGAATCCACCAAGGACGCGACCAATGCCAGTCTGAACTATGACAGCTTTCTGAAGCTGCTCGTCGCGCAGATGAAGAACCAGGATCCGACCGATCCGATGAGTTCTTCCGAGCAGATCGCCCAGCTGGCAACCTTCTCGCAGGTCGAGCAGACGATCAAGACGAACACCAATCTGGAAAGCCTGCTGCAGCGCACCTCGCTCAGCGAAGCCAACTCCGCGATCGGCAAGACCGTGACCAGCGCCGACGGCAAGACAACTGGCGTGGTCACGGAAGTGACGCTATATTCGGATGGAATCATAGCGACGCTCGATACCGGCAAGACGATGATCATCGGACCGGGCGTGAAGATAAAGTGATATCCCATGAATGAGGCAGATGCCCTCGATATAGTGCAGGCGGCGATCTGGACGGTCGTCGTCGCCTCGGGCCCTGCCGTTCTCGCCGCCATGGTGGTCGGCCTCGTCGTCGCCTTGATTCAGGCGCTGACCCAGGTTCAGGAAATGACCCTGACCTTCGTGCCGAAAATCCTCGCCGTCCTCGTGACCGTCGCACTTTCGGCCTCTTTCATCGGTGCGCAGATTTCCATCTTCACCGATACGATTTTCTCCCGGATACAAAGCGGTTTCTGAGGTTTTCCCTTCTCCTCTCGGGGAGAAGGTGGCGCAAAGCGCCGGATGAGGGGGCTTCCCCGCTGATCCGAAACCTGTCGCACCACCCCCTCATCTGCCCTTCGGGCATCTTCTCCCCGCTGGGGAAAAGAGGAAGTTGCCGCCACCCTCGCGCAAGCTTGGCAGGCTAGGGGTGATGTCTAAACTAGGGCAGCAGGTATGAATGCTGTCCGCCTCTCATGAAGAGACGGAAATTTCCGATGGCAACACCTCCTGCTCTGGTCATCCCGAAAGTCGCTCCCCGTGGCCGAGATATCGGCTTCGCGCTCGGCATCGTGGCGATCCTGTCGATCCTCTTTCTGCCGATCCCGCCGTTTTTGATCGACATCGGCCTTGCCTTCTCCATCGCCTTCTCCGTGCTCATCCTGATGGTGGCGCTGTGGATCCAGCGGCCGCTGGATTTCTCGTCCTTCCCGATCATCCTGCTGATCGCGACCATGACCCGCCTGTCGCTGAACATCGCGACGACGCGCGTCATCCTCTCCCACGGTCATCAGGGCCATGACGCCGCCGGCGGCGTGATTGCCGGTTTCGCCAATCTCGTGATGTCCGGCGATTTTGTCATCGGTCTGATCGTCTTTCTCATTCTGATCACGGTGAACTTCATCGTCATCACCAAGGGCGCGACCCGTATCGCGGAAGTCGGCGCCCGCTTCACCCTCGATGCCATCCCCGGCAAGCAGATGTCGATCGACGCCGATCTTTCGGCGGGCCTGATCGACGAGAAGGAAGCCCAGCGCCGCCGCCGGGAACTGGAAGAGGAAAGCTCCTTCTTCGGCTCCATGGACGGTGCTTCGAAATTCGTGCGCGGCGATGCGATCGCCGGCCTTCTCATCACCGCCATCAACGTTTTCGGCGGTATCATCATCGGCTATGCCCGCCACGGCATGTCGATCGGCGAAGCCGCCGATGTCTTCGTCAAGCTTTCCGTCGGTGACGGTCTTGTCTCGCAGATCCCGGCGCTGATCGTTTCGCTCGCAGCCGGCCTGCTCGTCTCGCGTGGCGGCACCGCAGGGTCAACCGACCAGGCCGTTATCGGCCAGCTCAGCCACTATCCGCGCGCGCTGATGCTCGCTTCCGGCCTAATCCTCGTTCTGGCGCTGATGCCGGGTCTTCCGTTCTTCCCGTTCGCGCTTCTCGGCGGCGGCATGGCGTTCATGTCCTGGATCATTCCGCGCCAGCTGGAAGCGGCCAAGCGCGCCAAGATGGAGGCGGACCAGCAGGTTGCCTCGCAGGTCAAGGATACCGAGAAGGATTCGGTCAAGTCGGTTCTCAAGACCTCGGAAGTCGAGCTTCTGCTCGGCAAGCAGGTCTCCACCCGCCTTCTCGGCTCGCATCAGGAACTAGCCTTCCGTGTCGGCAAGATGCGCCGCAAGTTTGCCGGCCAGTACGGTCTCATCGTTCCGGAAATCAAGGTGTCGGACGACATCAGCATCCCCGACAAGGCCTATCATATCCGCATCCACGGCACGACGATCGCCTCCAACACGGTGCGCGTCGGCGAAGTCATCGTCGTTACCGGCGGCGGCCGTCGCCCGAGCGTGCCGGGGGACGATATCCGCGAACCCGCTTTCGGCATGCCGGCGGTTTCGATCCTCGAAACCTTCACCGAAGATCTGAAGCGCGAAGGCTTCCACCCGATCGACAACGTCTCCGTGGTGCTGACGCATCTGTCGGAAGTCATCCGCAACAACCTGCCGCAGCTTCTCTCCTATAAGGATGTGAAGATCCTGATCGAGCGTCTCGATCCGGAATACCGCAAGCTGGCGGACGAAATCTGCACCTCGCATATGTCCTATTCGGGCCTGCAGGCGGTGCTGAAGCTGCTGCTGGCCGAGCGCGTCTCGATCCGCAACCTGCATCTGATCCTGGAAGCGGTCGCGGAACTTGCGCCGCATGTCAGGAAGACCGAGCAGATCGTCGAGCATGTGCGCGTCCGCATGTCGCAGCAGCTTTGCGGCGACCTTGCCGACAACGGTACGCTGCGCGTCCTTCGTCTCGGCAACAAGTGGGACATGGTGTTCCATCAGGCGCTGAAGCGCGACGCCAAGGGCGAAGTCGTGGAGTTCGATATCGACCCGCGTCATCTCGAGGAGTTCTCCGAACAGGCGACGAGTGTCATCCGTGAACATCTCGACCGCGGCATGCCGTTCGTGCTGGTAAGTTCGCCCGAATCCCGCTCTTATGTGCGCATGATCGTCGAACGCCTCTTCGCCACGCTGCCGGTTCTCAGCCATGTCGAGCTCGCCAAGGGTCTCGAGATCAAGATCATCGGCTCGATTTCATGATCACCGACCCGGAGGGCACGGTGCTGGCGCTGTTTGCGGCGTTCTGCCGGATCGGCGGCTGCATCATGGTCATGCCGGGTTTTTCGAGCGCACGCGTTTCGGTCAATATCCGCCTGCTGCTGGCGGTGGCCATCTCCATGGCCATCCTGCCGATCATGTGGGACCAGATCTATCCGCAGGTCACTGGCAAGGGTCACACCTATCTCTATCTGATCGCCACGGAAACCGTCATCGGCACCGTCATCGGCCTCGTGGCGCGCTACTATGTGTTGGGCCTGCAGTTTGCCGGCACGGTGATAACGATGATGATGGGATTCAACGCCCCGCCGACATCGGATATTCTCGAAGACGCGGCGGAAAACCAGCTGACCAGCCTTATCAGCTTTGCCGGCCTTCTGATCCTGTTCTTGCTGGATTTCCATCATGTGATGATCGAGAGCCTCGTCGACAGCTACAAACTGATGCCGATCGGCGTCGGTTTCGATCCGCAGGGCGTGCTGATCACCCTGACCAATGCGCTCGCGGCCACCTTCATGATCATGCTCCGGCTGGCGAGCCCCTATCTGATCTACGGACTGTTGTTCAACCTCGCCATCGGCCTGGTCAACAAGCTCGCGCCGGCCATCCCGATCTACTTCATCTCGCTGCCCTATCTGATCATGGGCGGCATGTTCCTGCTCTATCTCGGCATTGCCGCGATGCTGAAGCTTTTTGCCGAGGGGTTCGGCCCCGTGTTGCTCGGAGGATAAGGTGGAAGCCCGTTCCAAGAAACTGAAGCGGCTCGTTGCCGTGCAGCGCCATCTGGAACAGATGGCCGAAAGCGAGCTTGCCGAGACGGCCCGCCAGCGGCGCGAACTCGCCGAGACCATCGATGTCGTGGCCGAGGCCATGGGCTCGGCAAAGCCGCTGCATGCGATGTTTTCCGGGCATTATGCCTCCCAGCTCGGCCGTCTTGCCCAGAAGGACCAGATGCTGCTCGGCATTCAGCAGGTCCACGAAGCCAAGGTGCTGAAAGAACGCGCCAAGGGCGACCGGCTGGAAGAAAACATGAAGGACGCGCGCACCGCCGAGGATCGCGAGGAAGCCGACAACGCCATCTACGATCTCATCGACCAGCATATGATGGGCGTGTCTCCAGCTTCCGGTAAGGTTGGCCAATCATAGTGCCATCTCAAGGCTGGCGCCTCGCGCGCCGGCATCACTGACAAAAAGACCGGTATTCAGGCGCCGCCGCGCGACATCGCGTGCGGGGTTGAACGGAAAGGACTGTCCGATGGCCATATCTCCGCCCAGCGATCTCGTACTGGATGTCGTGCGCGCGGCCGATCCGAGCGAGGTTCAGGAAGCGCAGGCACGGCTGAAGGCCAATCAGGCGGCCTTTCGCGCCACGAGCCTTGCGGAAAACGGCAACGGTTTTGCCAACACGGTCGCGGTCCTGAACCAGAACGAAGGAAGCTCCGGCCTCGGCAACATCAACAACCGCGCCGAGCCGGTGAAAATCCCGGAAACCTATCGCAAGTTCGAGGCCATGGTGCTGCAGAACTTCGTGAAGTCGATGCTGCCCGCCGAGAGCGAAGAGGTCTACGGCAAGGGCACCGCCGGCGAGATGTGGAAAAGCATGATGGCCGATCAGGTCGCCAATGTCATGGCCGAAGGCCAGGGCGTCGGCATCGCCAAGAGCCTGATCACCGACCGAATCGTCGGCAGCGAGGCGACCGATCGCGTCAACGCATCGCTCGACGGCAACGACAACAATATCGCGCTGAGCATGGTTCAGGAATACCAGCGCAAGGCCGTCGATCAGTTCATGGGAACGGACGAAAAGAAGGATCGGGCGTAAGCCAGGCGTTTTCGCGCTGATCGCAAATCACAGTTTTCCGGGGGAAGCCGGAAAGCCCGCAAACGAAGTTCGCGCATCGCCGCCGCTGGCTGACCAGCCCGATGCGCATAGGGGAGCTAAATGATGGAAGCAGCAGCATCCAGTGACGTGCGTATCCGCAATGTGCTTGGCCGTCTCGAGATGATCCTCGACAACGAGAACGAGCGCATCGGCGTCGATCCCAGCTTCGATCTCAAGATGTCGAATGCGCGCAAGAGCCGCTGCCTCTATGAGCTGACCATGCTCCACCGCAATGCGCCGCTGGATGAGATTTCGCCGACCTTCATCGATCAGACGAAATATATCCGCACCAAGCTGGTGGCCAATTCGCAGAAGGTCAACGCCCATATGGAAGCCTGCCGCTCGGTGGTCGAAATCCTCAAGAGCGTGGCCAAGAGCGCCGAGGCCGACGGCATCTATTCGCAGGAACAGTTCTGCTACGGGAATTTCTGATGCTGAAACTCGTTTTCACCGGTGTCTGGGTCTGCGCTGTTACGCTCGGCTCCGTCTACTATTCGATGCAGCGGGCATCGGCGCCGGTGGAATCGGAGGCCGAGCTTCAGCGCAAGGCGCTTGAGGAATATGTTCCGGGCGAAATGATCACCGTTCCCGTCATCGCCGATGGCGCGGTGCAGGGCTATTTCCTCACCAAGCTTTCCTTCGCGGTCGACAAGAACAAGATCAAGACGCTGCATGTGCCGCTCAAGGAAAGCGTCACCAGCGAGCTCTATAATATTCTGGTGGGCCAGCGGCTCATCAATGTCGCCGATACCAGCAATTTCGATCTGGCGAATTTCAAGACCAAGGTCAAGGAAGGGCTGAACAAGGATTTCGAGGACGAGGTGATCTTCGAGGTTCTGGTCGAGCAGCTCGAATATCTGTCGAAATCGGATCTGGCGCGGCTTGCCAATGCGGCAAACGAGCCGAAGCAGAAGCCGGTCGCCATCGTCGACAAGAACGGCCGGACGGCGAACGACAGGCTGCCGGGCAACGAAGCCGCGGCGCACTGACATCGTCGACATGCTTCAAGATCGAGCGGGGTGCGGCCGGCAGGCCCTCCCGCTCAATTCTTTTCCGGGTTTCGATACTGTTCGTTGATCAGCCCGAACTCCGCCATCAACCTTCCGATGGCGACATAGACGTGAAACAGCGCCGTCGACGGGACGCCGGTTCGCCGCCAGAGAGCAGCACCGCGCAGCGGCGAGGCGGCCAGCAGCAAAAGCGAGTGGCCGATGGTGCGGACGCGGCCGACCAGCCCCGGCCTTGCCCTGTGCGCCAGCTGGGCGGAGAGCGCTCCCGTCCGCAGGCTCCGCGCCCTGATCCACGTTTCCTCCGTGCGCCGCGCCGGCACGGTTTCCGTGACCCAGGCATCCGCCGCCCAGGCGAAGTCAAAGCCCTCCAATCGGCAGCGGCGATAGAAGTCGCTGTCGCCGCCGCCGGTAAAGTTGAAGGCCGGATCGAGAAAAGGCATGGGCATCCGGCGCAGGACGTCGCTGCAAATCAGCACGTTTCCCGAGGAATACAGGATCGGAACGGAGCCGCTTGTCTCGTAATGGGGCGTGAAGACCGGGTGCCGCTTCAGGGCATTGCGGGTTTTGTCCTCGAAATCGGGCAGTTGCGGGCCGCCCACGAGATCGGCGCCGGTCTCTTGTTGTACCAAAATGAGATTTTCCAGCCATGACGGCGCGGCAAGTTCGTCGTCGTCGATGACCGCCACGGCCTGCATGCAGGGGTAGGCGGAAAGCGCGCTCGACCAGCCGGCATTGTAGGCGTGGCAGTTGCCGCGATCATGCGCGACCACGATCAGGGCATTGACGTGGTGCTGCAGGAAAAACTCTCTTGCGGCCTGGGCGCCTGCCATTCCGTCAGCGTCGTTTTCCATGACGACGACGGCGAAAGGGCAGCCGGGCTCTTGAGAAAGCACGGTCTTTAGCGTTTTGACGAGATGTTCGGGGCGGCGGAAGGTCGGCAGCGTCACGACGATTTCGATGCTGTCGGCCGGATCTGCCGCCTGCTGGTGGAACGTCGAAACGTGCGGCGCTGTCGCGGTCATGTCGTGGCCTGTCAGGGAGATGATGCGAGCCCAACTAAAGCAAATCTTCCTAAACAGATGCTGAATTCCGGAATTCGCTTTTGAATGAATAGTTTAAGCGGGTTTTCATGCCGTCTTGCTACTGTCCGGGAAGTTGAACTCCAGTCTCGTGTGGCGACATGCATCTGCTTTTCGTTTCCTCGTTGGTCCCGGTCCGCAAACCGTCTTCCGGTTTCGATATCGCCAACCGCGCCGTCATCGACGGTCTGGTGGCGCTCGGCCATAGGGTCAGCGTTATCGGTTACATCGAGCCGGGGCAGGAGCCGGCCTTGCCGGGCGATACGCATCTTCTGGGCGAAATCCAGCTGTCCAACGCGCGTGTGGGCGCCGCAACCAGGCTCGGCTGGCTGATGACGTCCTTTCTGCGGCGCTCGAGCCTTTCATCGGCCAAGATGCTGCGCGTCTCCAGCGAGCGCATCGAAGCCCTGCTTGCCGAATTGCAGCCCTTCGACGGCATCATATTGAATTCGGTGCAACTGCCCGCCGCCTTCATCAGCATCTTCCAGCGTTACGCGAACATCTATGTCGCCCACAATGTCGAAGCCGATTCCGCCCTGGCAAATGCGGAGCGCGCGCGCGGGCGACTGGAGCGCTGGCTGTTCTCGCGGGAGGCGCGTTATCTCGAACAATACGAGCGCCAGCTGGCGCAGGGCGCAAGCCGTATCTGGACGTTTGCCGAGCCGGATCGTTTCGGCTTCGGCTATCTTCTGTCGGACAAGGCGACCGTCCTGCCGCTGGTAACCCAGTGGGAACAGCCCGAGCCCGTCGCCTCGGTCCCGATCGGGCACGATCTCGGCCTGATCGGCACCTGGAGCTGGAAGCCGAACCGGATCGGCCTCGACTGGTTCCTGAACCGGATCGTTCCGCTGTTGCCTTCCGACATGACGATTGCCATTGCCGGGCAGCTCGCCGGTGTACCGCCGGTCTCCCATCCGGGCGTGAAATTCCTTGGCCGGGTGCCGGATGCGCGGGCGTTCATCGCCGGAAGCGGCGTCGTGCCGCTGGTCAGCAAAAGCGGCACCGGCGTCCAGCTGAAGTCGATCGAGGCTTTCGAACTCGGGCTTCCCACGGTCGCCACGCGCCAGTCGCTGCGCGGCATCGACGTGATCCCGTCGAACTGCTCCATCGCCGATAACGAGGCCGAATTCGCCCGCTTGCTGGTGGAGCGGGTCGCGGATGCGCGCTCGGCGCCGGATCGTCTCATCTCCGGCGCGCTGTTCCATCATGCGCAAAAATCCAGGCTTCTTGAGAACCTGCAGGAAGGCCTCGGCCTCCTCGGCAAAACAGATGACGCGAAGCCGGAAACGGCTTCGCTACGCAAGACCGCCACGGGCAAACATCACGGCCTTGCCGTCCATGAAGGAGGCAAGGCGCGATGAATCTCGTTCCCGGCGTCCAGATCGTTCCATCGGAACGGCTGATATTCGATATCCCCGTCTGCGATTTCGGCTGGGCGGATGCGTTCTCCTTCGCGGATGAACTCGCCTCGCTTCCATTCGGCCAGACGGCCATCTCTTTTCTCAACGCCAACAACGCCAATCTGGCGCTGGGCGACGCGGCCTATCGGGATATCCTCAAGCGCCATATCGTCCTGCCGGACGGCCACGGGGTCGATATCGCTTCGCGTGCCTTTCACGGCAAATCGTTCCCGGCCAATCTCAACGGCACGGACTTCATTCCCGCTCTCATGACCTACATGACGACGCCTCGCCGTGTCGCGATGATCGGCGCCAGGCCCGAAACCTTGAAGAAGGCCGCCGAGAAACTCGCCGAGCATACACCCTGGCATACGTTCATTCCGATCGCCGACGGCTATTTCGACATGGCGCAGTCCGATGCGATCATGGCGAAGGTGCGGGCCGCCGCACCCGATATCCTGCTCGTGGCCATGGGCAGTCCCAAACAGGAAAAGTGGATCGACCGCTATGTCGGTCCGGGTCATGCCCGGCTGGTGATCGGTGTCGGCGCGCTTTTCGATTTCGTGGCGGAAGAGGTTCCTCGCGCCTCCAACATAGTGCGGCAGCTGCGGCTGGAATGGCTGCACCGGCTGGTGCATGAGCCGGGCCGTCTCTGGCGCCGTTATCTCATTGGCAATCCGCTGTTCCTCTATCATGTTCTGCGCCATAAGGTGAAGCTCATGCTCGGTGCGCCGGCTAAGAGGGCGCGCAGGATCGGGCAAAGGCTGCTTTGACGGATCTCTCCATGGGCATAGCGAAGAGCACGGCTGTCGTCACCGCGTCCTATGCCGCGGATTTCGAGCGCTGCCGGCTGCTGTGCGAAAGCATGGATCTGCGCCTCAAGGGCGACTGGACCCACTATATTCTGGTCGCGGCTTTCGATGTCGCCCTGTTCCGGTCGCTGGAGGGCGCGCGCCGGCGTGTGATCAGCGAGCGCGATCTTCTGCCCTCGTGGCTGCGCGCCATTCCCGATCCCGCCTCGCGCGGGCGTCGCAAGATCTGGATCAGTCCCTTTGGCCTGCCGCTTCGGGGATGGCATGTGCAGCAGTTTCGCCGCTTCGCGCTCGCCCGCCATATCGAGGAGGACACGATGTTTTCCATCGATTCCGATGTGGTGCTGCTGCGCGATTTCAACCCGGCAAACCTCTGGCGCGAAGGCAGGCTCACGCTCTATCGCCGGACTGGCGGCATCCAGCCGAAGATGCGTTCCAACCATCTCGAATGGCTGGCCCATTCCGACCGGCTGCTCGGCATCGGCCCCTACAGCCTGCCGGCCAATGACTACATCAACACGCTGATCGGCTGGCGCACGGATACCTGCCGGGCGCTTCTCGATCATATCGAGAGCCTGCATGGCCGGGGCTGGATCCGCGCCATGATCCGTTCGCGTCAGTTTTCCGAGTGCCTGATCTATGGCCGGTTCGTGGATGAGGTTCTGAAAGGCGAGGGGCATGTGGCGACGCAGGATGCGCTCTGTCATGTCCTCTGGTTCGAGGACAGCTATGCGCGCGACGCGGCGGGGCTGCGGAATTTCCTCGCCGATATGGCGCCACACCAGATCGGCATCGGCGTCCAGTCCTTCGTCGGGCACGATCTTGCCGATATTCGTGCGCTGGCGCTCGGCGAGGCGGCTTGAGCCAACAGAATTGCCTCCATTTAACAACGAAGCGCTCTAAATGGCACGGCTGCGCGGTTTTGCAAGCGCCGTGTAGGTCAGCATGAAGGACGCGGCATAGACCGCCAGATAGACCCCGTTCAGCATGGGGGCCCAGACCGCCACATCGAGGCTGGCCTTCAGCAAGATTGCCAAGAGTCCCACCTTCAGCACGCCGGCAATGACGAGGTTGATCATACGGCGCACCGTCGCACCGGTCGCGTAGAGCAGTTCTGAGTGATACTCGACCAGATTGCGGAAGGACGGCACCAGAAGCACCGCCATCAGGTAGGGCGCGGCCTCGGAGACATTGTTGCCGAGACCGCGTGGAAAAATCCAGAGATAGATCGCCATGGCCGCGTTCGCGGCGAGGGACACGGCCGCCACCAGCGCCTCGCTGATCAGCCGCAGGCGCCAGGACGAGATCGTGCCGGGCGTGCGCATGATCTTCTGGACGAGCAGCGTGTTGAACGAGCGCACGGGCAACGCGGTGAGATCGGCGAGCCGCATGATGATGGCGTAAAGGCCGGATACCGCCGGGCCGCCGATCGCCAGCACGGCGATCTTGTCGAATTCCGACTGCACGTAGAACAGCACTTCAGCCCCGGCGACGGAGAGCGAATCCGCCCAGCGGCGCAGGTAGAGCGCCGGCCGCCAGCGCAATCTCACCTTCGGAAAGAAGAAGAGCAGGGCGACCGCGAAGCCCAGACCATTGGCCGCGAGATAGAACAGCGACCAGTTGGCAAGCGACATCGAATGGGAAAGCGCGAAGCCAACGGCGGCCACTGTGCGCAGCGCCGTGCCGATGATCACCAGCAGGGCGGCGCGCCCGAAGCGCCCGAGGCCGTTCAGCACGATGACCACGACTTCCAGCCCGCGCCAGCAGAGGATTTCGGCGGCCATCAGGGCCGCGAAGACGGAAACCCCCATATTGGAGGCGAACACGGCGTAATAGATGGCGGCGCAAAGGGCTGCGATCAGCGGCAGCGAAGCGAGCGATGCGACAAGAAAGCCGAGGCTGAAGGCGCCGACAAGCCGCGGTTTGACGGTGGCGATGCGGTAGAGCGGCGACATGAAGCCGAAGGCCAGCACCCGCGACACCATGATGCCGGCCGCCGAGGCTGTGGCGAACAGGCCGAATTCCGCGATCGACAGGCCGTTGGCGATACAGATGAAATAGACGAGCGACAGCGCCAGCCGCCCCGCCGAGCCGCCCGTCATCGACAGATAGGCCCTGATGACGTCGCGATGGCGCGCGTAGATGGTCCTGGCAAGTTCAATCACGGGGCAAGCTCAGTCATGGGGCAGGGTTCACGGTCCATGATGCGGCCGGGATCCCTGTGACCGCCGGAGCCATATCCCTTCTAGCCTGCAAAGTTTAATGAGCGGTTCTGCCGGCGAACGTTATGGGATTTCGACGGGCGTTAACGCTTTGTTGTCCATAAAAACTTAAGTTGTCTTCACGATTGCGGACTTTCGTTTTGGGTATTACAGGCATTTATGTTCGAGCCGGAAAACAACCGACGGGCGGGAAAGCGCTCGCTTCTCGATTTTGCATCGGAAGCGGCCTCGGCAAAGGCACGTCGGCCGGTAGGCGCGGCGCAGGCGTCCGGTTCGCTTCTTCAACAGATGAACGAACTTGCGACGCAGAAAAAGCCGCGCCGGTCGCCGCGGGTGGCTGTCGCGCCCGTTCGAAACCAACCTGTCCGCAACGCGCCTGTTGCGCTGGAAGCCGGCCCGGCCGCGCAAGGCTCCGCGCCGCAAGGGCCTGGCTATTTCAAGCGGCTTGTCCGCAATGTCTGGGAGCCGCTGCCGGCCCCGCCTGCTGCGAGTGAGGACGCGGACCGGCCGCACATCGATATCGCGCTGATCGCCGCCTCCGTCTGGCGCTTGCGCTATGTGGTGCTCGCGACCACGGTCCTCGGCGCCTTCGGCGGCGTTCTCGTCGCGGCATCGACGCCTCCGGCCTATGTGGCCGAAAGCAAGCTCTACATCGATCCGCGCGAAGTGCAGCTGACGGATTCGGACCTTTCCAAGCAGAGCTTTTCGACGGAAGCCATCCTCGCTTTGGTCGACAGCCAGATCCAGGTGCTGCGTTCTCCGACCGTGCTTGCCAAGGTGGCAACTGACCTGAACCTCCAGCGCGACGGCGAGTTCGGGACGTCGGCGGAGGCTGGAGGCGGCTTCATGGATGGCGTCAGGGTCATCCGGGACATCCTGTCGCCGACGGCAAGGCCTGCGGCCAGCTCGGCTGCGGAAGCGTCGGTCGATCCTGTTGCCGTCGACAATCTTGCCGAAGCGGTCTCGGTTTACCGCGATCCGAAAACCTTCATCGTGACCGTCGAGGTGACGAGCCGGGACGCGGCGAAATCGGCGCTGATCGCCAACAGCGTCGTCAAGACCTTCCTGGCCGAAGAACAATCGGCGCAATCCGGCTTCTACCAGCGCACCACGGAAGCGCTCGACAGCCGGCTCGCCGATCTGCGTCATTCCCTCGACGAAGCCGAAAACGCCGTCGAAAAATACAAGGCCGATCACGACATCATCGGCGCCAATGGCGAGCTGATCGCCGACAAGCAGCTTCTGGCGCTCAGCGATCAGGTTGCCGCCGCGCGCAGCCGTATCAGCGATGCCCGCGCCAAGGCGGAGATCACCAGCCGCGTGAATGTGGATACGGTCCTGTCGGGGTCGTTCCCGGAAGAGATCACCTCCGTCACCATTTCCGAGCTGCGCAAGCAGTATTCCTCGGCGCGCGCCCAGCTCGGCGCGCTCGATGCGAGCCTTGGTCCGCGCCATCCGCAGCGGCTCGCCGCCGCCCAGACCCTGGAGGTCGCCCGCTCGGAGGTTGCCAACGAGCTGAACCGCATCGCGGCCTCCAACCGCACCGAACTCGAACGGGCGGAGAAGGCCGAGCAGGATTTGCTGCGTCAGCTTGCCGTGCAGAAGACGCAGCAGGTCAATGCCTCCGGCTCCTTCGTGGAACTGAGGGAACTGGAGCGCAAGGCCGCCACCACCCGCGCCATCTACGAATCCTTCCTGAAACGGGCCAGCGAAACCGGCGAAGAGGAAAAGCTGACCGCGAAGAACATTCGCGTGATCTCCGCCGCACAGCCGCCGCTGGCCTCCAGCGGAGCCTCGCGCAAGACGATCGCGATCCTCGGCGTCGTCCTCGGCTTCCTCGCCGGCCTTGCGCTTGGCGTGCTGGTCGGCATGCTGCGCAGCCTGCGGCTGATGCTGGCCGCAACGCGACTGGCCGAGGCGCCGGCCCCGATCCTGCCGCCCGACGGAGACGGCAACGAGCGCGGCCGCCGTATCGTGCGGCTGGACGAGCCGGATCATGGGACACGAGATGATGATGTTCCCCTCCGGTCATCGCATTATGCCGATGCCTCCCTGGCCGCGCTTGTCGCCCTGTCGTCGCAACGGCGGTCCATGGCTGGCCGCGACGATGCCGCCGAGTATCCCGCCTTCGATCCGGATGTCGCCAGTATCCACGAGGAACTGCGCGCTCTTCGCTCGCGCGTGGAAAATTATGCGCGCCATCGCTCGGTCCATCGCCGGCATGGCTGAGCCTGCGGCGTTTCAGCTCTTGTAATTATCGCGACGGGACAGCATAGGACGCAACGAGGCCATCGTGTCTTTTGCCTTGAATTAAAATGTCGGCAACAACGACAAGTCCGGGAGAGCATCCGTGAGCACCATTATCGATGGCAAGCAAGTCGCCGCATCCGTGATCGAGGCGGTCAAATCGGCGACCGCCACGCTGGAGCGCGAGACCGGTGTGAAGCCGGGGCTGGCCGTGGTCATCGTTGGCAACGATCCGGCAAGCCATGCCTATGTTTCGTCGAAGAGCAAGATGGCCAAGGAATGCGGCTTCGCCTCCGTCCAGCACACGCTGCCGGAAGACACGACGCAGGACGCGCTCGCCGCGCTGGTCGGGACGTTGAATGCCGATCCTTCCATCCATGGCATTCTTGTGCAGCTTCCCTTGCCGAAGCATCTGAGCTCCGAGCCGATCATCCAGTCGATCCTGCCGGAAAAGGACGTCGACGGCCTGAACGTCGTCAATGCCGGCAAGCTGGCGACCGGCGATCTCGATGGCGGTCTCGTCTCCTGCACGCCGGCCGGCGCCATGGTCTTCGTCAAGCGTACCCATGGCGAGGATCTGTCCGGCCTGAACGCGGTGGTGATCGGCCGCTCCAACCTGTTCGGCAAGCCGATGGCGACGCTGCTGCTGGCTGCCAACGCGACCGTCACGGTCGCCCATTCGCGCACGAAGGATCTGGCGTCCGTCTGCCGCAACGCCGATATCCTCGTTGCCGCCGTCGGCCGGCCGGAAATGGTCAGGGCGGATTGGGTCAAGCCCGGCGCCACGGTCATCGATGTCGGTATCAACCGCGTTCCCGCCCCGGAAAAGGGCGAGGGCAAATCGAAGCTGGTCGGCGACGTCGCCTTCGACGAATGCGCCAAGGTTGCCGCCGTCATTACGCCGGTTCCCGGTGGCGTCGGCCCGATGACCATCGCGATGCTGATGGCCAATACCGTCATTGCCACCTATCGCAAGGCCGGCAAGACGCCGCCGCGCTTCTAGGCTGCGGTGACAAATTAACTATTTGATCCATAGCATGATGCTTGCGAGCTTTATGAAGCCGAGGAAGTTGTCGGCGAGCTTGTCGTAGCGGGTTGCGATGCGTCGCCATTGTTTGAGCTTGGCGAAGAAGCTCTC
>JAVBSF010000267.1:0-9682 GCA_031556925.1 Pararhizobium sp. | reverse complement strand
AAGAGGGTGGACTTGCCGACATTCGGCAGTCCGACGATACCGCATTTGAAGCCCATGGCTGTCGTCCGTCTATTCTGGAAAATCTTTGCCCTGCCTATGGGGGATAGGGTGGGGCAAGGTCAAGGGTTGCGGCCGGAAAGTTTGGCGCAATGGGTGTTTCACTCGACTTGTGATGCCTTGACCCTTGCGATCCGGGGGCGATGGGAGCAAAGTCCCGCCGTTCGTCCGCACGTTCTTCATCCATGGGTGTTCCACGATGAGAGACAACGAAACCAACCTGAAACCGAAACTGAAGATCAAGCCGAAGCTGCAGAGGCCGAAGCTGCACAAGGTCATCCTGTTCAACGACGACTATACGCCGCGCGATTTCGTGACCCTCGTTCTGAAGGCGGTCTTCCATATGAGCGAGGAGACCGGCTACCGGATGATGATGACGGCCCACAAGCTCGGCTCCTGCGTCATCCTCGTCTGCGCGAAGGATATTGCGGAGACCAAGGCAAAAGAGGCGAGCGATCTCGGCAAGGAAGCGGGCTTTCCGCTGATGTTTACGACCGAGCCTGAGGAGTAGGGGAAGCCAGGCGCTGGATCGCGCCCTCTCCCCGCAGGCAGGGAGACGGGATGTACCGTGCCCCTAATCGCCCTTGTTGCCGAACATCTTCTTCAACATCTCGGCCATCGGTCCGGTGGTCGGCAGTTTTTTCGGCTGCTGGTTATTTCGCGCCTGATGGATATGCGATTTGCCGGCCGCCTGTTTCGGGGCAGGGGCGTCTGCTTCCGGCTTGCCGCCGACGGCGAGCGCCAGCTTGTTCATCAGCTGCGAATCCTCGCCCTTCGCCAGCATCTCGGCATTGTCGGCCAGCGCATCGAGAAGCGGCGTCAGCCAAACCTGATCGGCCTTGGCGAAATCGCCCAGCACATGGTTGTGCACCTGTTCCTTCGAGCCGGGATGGCCGATGCCGAGGCGCAGCCGACGGTAATCCTTGCCGCAATGGGCATCGAGCGACTTTATGCCGTTGTGGCCGCCATGGCCTCCGCCGGTCTTGATGCGGGCCTTTGCGGGCAGAAGGTCGAGCTCGTCATAGATCGCGACAATATCCTTGGGTTCCAGCTTGTAGAAGCGCATGGCCTCGCCGACAGCCTCGCCGGAGAGATTCATGAAGGTCTGCGGCTTCATCAGCAGCACGCGCTCGCCGCCGAGCTCGCCTTCGGAAATTTCGGCCTTGAATTTCTTCGACCAGGGCGAGAAGGCGTGACGGCGCTGGATGGCGTCGACGGCCATGAAGCCGATATTGTGGCGGTTGCCGGCGTATTTGCCGCCGGGATTGCCAAGGCCTGCAAAAATCTGCACGGGGCGTACTCCAGGATGTTTGGCCTCAGATGCGGCGAGCCGGTGCGCAAGTCAACGGCGGGAGTTCGTGTTTTCCGGATTTTTGACCCTACCGGTTGGGGCGCAGGCCGTATTCGACGACGATCCGATCCTGCGTGCCATCGGCGATCAAGGCATCGAGCGCGCCTTGCATCTTGCTGATGAGCGCATCGGAGATCGCAAGATTGCAGGCGAGGCCGTAACGCTTGCCGCCCAGAAGCAGGGCGGATTCCACGTCCTTGCCTTGTGCCCGCATCGCCTCGAACGTCTTTTCGGATGTCATCATCAGGTCGATGCGGTTGCTGAGCAGCTTTTTCAGGGTCGCTTCCATGTCGGCCGCGAGATCGACCTTGGGAAAGTCGTTGGCGGTCAGGAAGGAATAGGAGAAGTCGTCGCGCTGCGTGCCGATAGTAAAGCGCTTGGCGGCTTCGATGGTCTGGGGATCGATACCGGATCCGGCCTTGCGCACCATCACCATCCTGTCGATCAGCAGCGGCTCGACCCATTTGAACCGCTTGTCGCGCTCATCGTCATGGCCCGTCGTGAAAACGCAGGTGTTCGCCTCGCCCTCCGCGCGGGAAAAAGCGCGCGCCCAGGGCAGCATCTCAAGCGTGAAGGGCGTGTCGATCGCCTTCATCATCAGCCGCACCTGCTCGACCGAAGCGCCGGTGATGACTCCGTTGCTGGTGAAGTTGTACGGCGGGTATTCTTCCGTCAAAAGCTTCAGCGGCTCAGCCTGCGCCGCGAAGGCAAACAGAACGGCAAGCGCGAAGACGATGCGTTTCATGTCTGCTTTTCCCCCGGTGTCAGGCCAGCGTATTGGTCTTCGCTTCCGAATCCATCTCCAGCATGGTCAGCATGTTGTCGATCGGCATCGGCTTGCTGAAAAGGTATCCCTGACCGTAATCGATTCCGAGCTTGCGCAGAAGCTCCCATTGTTCCGTCGTCTCGATGCCCTCGGCGACGACAGTGCAGCCCATCTGGTGGGAGATGGTGCGGATGCCCTTGATCAGCATGCGGCTCTTGCGGCGCACGTCGTTGGTGCCGGTGCTGAGCGAGCGGGTGAAGGACTGGTCCACCTTGACGATATTGACCGGGAAACGGTTGAGATAGCTCAGCGACGAATAGCCGGTGCCGAAATCGTCGAGCGCGATGCGGCAGCCAAACTCGCTGAGTTGTTTCAGAACCGCGTGAACATCGGGATTGTCCAACATCAGCACCGCTTCGGTGATTTCGATGACGATGCGGTTGGGCGCGATATGGTTCTTCAGCAGCAAGGCGGCCAGCTTGTGCGGCAGGGTCAGCTCGAATTGCAGCGGCGAGAAATTGACCGCCAGATAGGTGGATTCGGTTCCCTCGAGCTGGCTGATGCGCACCAGATGCGAGATCGCCTTCTCCAGAACCCGGTCGCCGATGCGGCCGATGGAGCCGGTTTCCTCGGCAATGCCGATGATCTTGCCGGGCGGCAGAATGCCCTTTTCCGGATGATTGAGACGCATCAGCGCCTCGAAACCGGCGATGCGGCCGTCGCCAAGGCTGACGATCGGCTGCAGATAGGCTTCGAACCAGTCCTCCTTGAGACCCATTTCGATGTGCTGCTCCATCTCATGGCGCTCGCGCGCCGTGTCGAGCATGGAATTGTCGAAGATCAGCATGCCGTTCTTGCCGTCGCGCTTGCGCGTATACATGGCCATGTCCGATTTCAGCAGCAGGTCGGCGGCATTGGCGGCGTGGTCGGGATAAAGCGCGATGCCGATGCTGGCGGTCACGGAGAGATCGGCGCCCTCGACGGCGATCGGCTCGTTGAGGCACTCCCAGATGCGTTCGCCGATTTCGCTGGCCAGATTCGATGCGTTTTCGGCGCTGAGCAGGATGGCGAACTCATCGCCGCCGAGCCGGGCCATGGCGTCGCCCGGCCGAAGCGTGGTCTTGATGCGGACGACGACCTGGCGCAGCACCTCGTCGCCGGCGCCATGGCCGAAATTGTCGTTGATCCACTTGAAGCGATCGAGGTCGATAAAGATACAGGCGAGCTGCAGCCCGCGCGCGTCGACATCCTTGATGCCCTCGTCGAGCGCGGCCTCGAAACCCTGCCGGTTGAGAAGGCCCGTCAGGTGATCGGTGATTGCCTGCGCATGGTTGCGGCTTTCCGCCTGCTTCAAGGCGGTGACATCGGTCATGACCGAAAGGGAAACCCCGCCGACATCCTCGCCGACGAAATTGCGCATTTCCAGGATGAGAACGATCATCATCTCGCCGTTCGACCGGCGGAAGGGCACAGTCACCTCGCAGGTGCCGCTTTGGCCGGTGCCGGTGCGGCGGGCCTTGTAGGTCTCGTGCCAATGCGGATCGACGAAATCGGTGAAGGCGCGGCCGATGATTTCCTCGCGGCGATAGCCGGTGGCTTCCAGCCAGTAGTCGCTGACGGCGGTGATGTCGCCGGCGATGTCGAGCGAGAACAGCATCGCCGGTGTCTTGTTGTAAATGCTGGAGGCGCGTGCATGGGCGAGCTTCAGTTCCGATTGCTCCTGCTCCAGCCGGGTCTGCATTTCGTTGAAGTTCTGGGCGAGCGTGCCCATCTCGTCATCGGAGTGCCAGTCCACCTGATGGCGCGAACCCAGACGGCGGGTCGCCTCGATGGCGGCCGTCAGGCGCAGCAGCGGCCGGATCACCGTGACGCGGTTGCTGACGATCGCCGCCGCGAAGACGATGGTGACCGCAATGACCAGAATGAGAAAGACGGCGATCTCGTCGCGGCTGAAGCGCGAGATCAGGCCCGGCTCCTCGACCCAGACCTCGACGGAGCCGACGCGGCGCTCTCCATCCTGTGACGTGTACTGGATGTCGCTCGACAGCACCGAGTACCGGCTTTCGGGCGCTGTGCGCGGGCCATCAGGGATGCGCACGGAAATGGCGCCGGAGGTGTCGCGGACATGAACGGCCAGAACGTCTTCGCCGGCGATCAGCGCGCGGGAAATCTGTTTGACGCCGTCGGTGTCGAAATCCCAGAGCGGCTTGCCAAGCGCTTCCGCGCCGGTTTTCATCAACACCTGCGTGTTGTTGAGGCGCTCTCTCGCGACGCGCTCCGACGACAATGTGAGGAACAACACGATGAGCGGCGCGACGAAAATCAGGACGGCGCCGCAGACGATCGCAATAAAGCGGTTTTCGACGGAATGCATCATTGCATGCATCCGATCGTGTTTCGGGTGTCACATGTCATACTAGGATTCTCGTACGCTAGGCCGGTTCAATCCCCCAGGACACCAGACCACGAAAACCTTAAATGTTGCTAAAATTCATCCATGAAAACTGCCGCGGCCGGCGGAGGTTGGTTGCAATCCTTCGAAAAATCGCCGGACAACAAAAAACCCGCCACTCCACGCGAATTGCCGGAGGCATTTCGCTGGCGCAGGCGGGTTTTCCGTTTCAGACCGAAGCCTGATTATTCAGAGGCAGCTTCTTCCGAAACGCCGGCTGCCGGAGCAACGATGGTGGCGATCGTGAAATCGCGGTCGGCGATGACCGGGGTCGCGCCCTTCGGCAGCTTGACGTGCGAGATATGAACGCCGTCGCCAACCTTGAGGCCGGCCAGGTCAACCGTGATGAATTCCGGAATGTCGTTGGCCGAAACGTGCAGCTCGACTTCGTGACGAACGATGTTGAGAACAGCGCCGGTCTTGATCGCGGACTTGTCTTCGTTGATGAAGTGAACCGGAACTTCGACGGTAACCTGGGAATCAGCGGAAACGCGCAGGAAGTCGACATGCAGGGTGAAGTCGCGGACCGGATCCAGCTGATAGTCCTTCGGGAGAACGCGGATCTTTTCGCCGTTGACGTCGATCGTTGCAACGGTGGTCATGAAACCGCCGGCGTGGATCTTCTGGGTGACTTCCTTCGTGGAGAGGGCGATGGAAACCGGAGCCTGCTTGTCGCCATAGATGACTGCAGGAATAAGGCCGTTGCGGCGAAGTTCACGGGAGGACCCCTTACCAACCCGTTCGCGCGTTTCGGCCTTGAGCTCGTAAGATGCGTGGCTCATGGCATTACCTTTCTGGTGTTTTTGGAGAGCCCATCGGCTATTGCAAGACGCCGGATGGACCTGAGATCGCAAGATCCCATCCGCGTTGCCTCCAAGGGTGTCTGCGCGGACGCGCGTCCTTAACCGAGAACGCCCCCAAATGCAAGCGAGGCCGGGAGCGGGAAAGGCCCTGAAGCAAGCGCTGCGCGCGAAGTGTTTCATTTTTCTGCACGTCCCGCGAGATATTTTATTTCTTGCTAACCTTCGCGGCGAACAGATCGGTGGGGACAGCCTGCCGATTAAGGTATTTTAAAGCCGCCATGGAAGGGTGCGTCGTCTTCAATACGGGTGTTCTATGCTCACGGTACTTTCCTGCATCGCGATGGATCATGATTATGGTCTGGTCGCGCTGGCTGCTCTTGTTTGCGTTTTGGGTTCTGTCCTCACCATGCGGCTCTATGCCCGCGTACGGCGGACCGAAGGCATGCAGAAGGTCAACTGGCTGTTCATGAGCGGCGTCATCGGCGGATCGACGATCTGGACAACCCACTTCATCGCGATGCTGAGCTACAAGTCGTCGCTGCCGCATGCCTACGAGCCGACACTGACCATGCTGTCGCTGGCGGCGGCCATCGGCATGACGACGCTCGGCTTCCTGGTTACGGCGTTGCGCAGGAGCGGGCCGACCATCGAGCTTGGCGGCGCCATCGTCGGCGCCGGTATCGCTCTCATGCATTATATGGGCATGGCCGCCTATCAGGTCATGGGCGCGCTGGGCTGGGACTACGGCTATTACGCCGCTTCCATCGTGATTGGCGTCATCTTCGGCGCGGTCGCGACAAACCGCCTCGCCCGCCCGGTGACACGCTTTTGCAAGCACGGCGCGGTTCTCGCCTTGATCCTCGCCATCGTCGGTACGCATTTCACCGGCATGAGCGCGATCACCATCGTTCCCGAAAATCTCGTGAGCATTCCCGCGGCGATGATCCCCGACAATGTGCTGATCATCATCGTTCTGGCATTGATGGGGGTGATGCTGGGGCTTGGCGCTTCCACCTATGTCATCGACATGCATTCGAGCCAGGTTGCAGCCGAGCGTTTCCGTTATCTATCGATGCACGATGTCCTGACGGGACTGCCCAACCGCGCCGCTTTCGCCGATTATCTCGATGAGCGCATCCATCGCCAGCAGGGCGACAATGCCAGATTCGCTGTCCTATCCTTCGATCTGGACCGCTTCAAGGACGTCAACGACGTGCATGGCCATGCGGCGGGCGATGCGGTGTTGCGCACGGTTTCCGAGCGCATGGCGGGTATTCTCGGCGACGGCGAATTCCTCGCCCGCATCGGTGGCGACGAATTCGTGGCGCTGACCCGAAACTGCTTCCTGAAGGGCGATATCCGCGCCTTTGCCGAACGGCTGGCCGCGCAGGTCTGCAGGCCTGTGGAGTGGGATGGCAACACGCTCATGGTCGGCACCAGCGTCGGCATTTCGCTTTATCCAGAAGACGCCGATACGCCGGAGGAGCTTCTGGCGCAGGCCGATCTGGCCATGTACCGCTCCAAGGCGACCGGCAACAATTCCGTCTGTTTCTATCAACCTTCCATGGATGTTGCGGCCCGCGACCGGGCGTTGCTGGCGATGGACATGCGTCAGGGCATCGACCGGGGCGAATTCGAACTCTACTACCAGCGTCAGAACAACTCGATGACGCGCGATGTCGTCGGCCTCGAAGTCCTGCTGCGCTGGAACCATCCGGTGCGCGGCAAGGTGCCGCCGTCGGAGTTCATTCCGATCGCCGAAAAGAACGGTTTCATCCACGAGCTCGGCGACTGGGTCTTGCGCACGGCCTGCCGGGAGGCAGCGTCATGGAAAAATCCGGTCCGCATCGCCGTCAACGTGGCGCCGGCCCAGCTGGCCGATAACGGCTTGCCGGCGCGGGTCAAGCAAACGCTCGCCGAGACCGGACTCGATCCGTCCCGCCTCGAACTGGAAATCACCGAGTCCGGCATTATCGCCGATCAGCAGCACGCGCTGCAGATCATCCGTCAGCTGAAGCTGCTCGGCGTCAGCATCGCCATGGACGACTACGGCACCGGCTACTCTTCGCTGTCGACGCTGCAGAACTTCCCCTTCGACAAGATCAAGATCGACCGCGCCTTCATTGGCGGCGTCACCCGCAACCGTCATTCGGCAGCCATCGTCCGCTCGACGATCATCCTTGCCCAGAGCCTTGATATCCCGGTTCTTGCCGAAGGTGTGGAAAACGAGGCGCATATGGACTTTCTGCGCAAGGAAGGCTGCCTCGAGGTTCAGGGTTATCTCTTCGGCCAGCCTATGCCGCTCAGCGCGCTGGACGCGCTGGTGAACGGCGAAGAGACCGGGGCGGCGGATGAGGACGCAACGCCGCGAGGCACCGCAGCCGCCTGAACTACTCGCTTCAGCGCGCGCGCCGGGATGTAAACCGGGCGAGCGCCAGCATCAGGCCGCCGGAGACGAGCCCCCAGAACGCGCCGGAAATGCCGGCGAAACCGACGCCCGAGGCCGTCACAAGGAAAGTGACGGCCGCGGCTTCCCGGCTTTCCTGATCCTTGAAGGCCGCCATAGCGGAGCCGGCAAAAGCGCCGATCAGCGCGAGGCCGGCGACCGCTTCGATCAGGATTTTCGGCGCGAGACTGACAAAAGCCGTCACCGCGGCGGCGAGCAGGCCGAACACCACATATCCCGCCCCGGCGACGATGGCCGCCCAATAGCGGCGCGCCGGATCGCGGTGGGCGTCCTCGCCGGCGCACATCGCCGCCGTGATCGCCGCCAGATTGACCGCATGGCCGCCGAAGGGGGCGCTCAGGATCGAAAACACCCCGGTCGTCGCAAAGAGCGGTCCCGGTTGCGGCTCGTAGCCGTTGACCTTCAGCACGGCGATGCCCGGAATGTTCTGCGAGGCCATCGTCACCACGAAGAGCGGTAGCGCGATGCTGACGAGCCCTGAAAGCGTGAAGACGGGGGTGATCCATTCGGCATGGGGAACAAGCGTCGCGGAGATCCGCGCCATGGCGTCGGCTGGCATCTCCACGCCGAATGCAAGGACCAGCACAAAGGCGAGCAGGGCGGCCGGGACGGCGAACAGCCGGTTGACGGCGCCCACCGTGACCCAGGCGAGCACGATCGGCAGACCGAACAGCGGATTGAAGGCGACGGCCTTCACGGGCGCGAAACAGAGACCGATCAGCACTCCGGCCAGCATGGCATTGGCGAGCGCCGCCGGGATGGCGGCGACCATGCGGCCGAGCGGTTTCCACAGTCCGGCCACGACGATCAGCGCGCCGCAGACGAGAAATCCGCCGACCGCGACGGGGAAGCCCCCCGCGACCGCGCCCGAGCTTGCCAGCAGCGCCGCTCCCGGCGTCGACCACGCGATCGAGACCGGCAGGCGCGTGGCGAGCGACAGCACGATGGCGCAGATGCCCATGGAAATCGATAGCGCCATCAGCCCCGAAGCGGCCTGCGCTTCCGTGGCGCCCACGCCCGTCAGTCCATGCAGGACGACGGCAAAGGAACTGGCAAAGCCAACAAAGGCGGTAAGCAGGCCCATGAACAGGGCTTGAAGGGAAAAATCACGCATCATGGCTTGAAGGGAATCACTGTGTCCGGGAGTGTGACTAAAGCACGGTGCGAAAAAATCCGCAGCGGTTTTAAGACAACGGCGGACGAATGAGGGAAGGGAAATCCAGTGCCCGATCGTCCCTCTCCCCGCTCGCGGGGAGAGGGTTAGGGTGAAAGGCAATGCCTCTGCCTCTGCCGGGCGTGCGGTTTTGCCCCTCATCCGGCCTGTCGGCTACTTTCGCCCCGCAGACGGGGAGAAGGGAAATGCCGCGCCTTCTCTGGCCGATCACGATATTGTTGCCTGTGCCGCCCATGATCGACTTTCGCCTTGGTGGACGGCGTGCGATGAATGGGCCTATACTGACCGCCAGCGTCAGCCCTCGGGGGAGGAGAGCGGATGAACCATTCCGATCACGTCAATGCCGTTGCCCATCAGATGTCGGCCGCCGCCAGTTCGCCCGTCGCGGCCTCGTGGCGGCGTTGCATGACGGTGCACGGGCTTTCGCCCGAAGAGGCGCGCCAGCCGCTACGTCTCGGCGAGGCCGACTTCCGCCAGGCGCGCGAGCGCTCCGGCCATGTCATCGAGGAAGCCCAGGACGAACTCGACCGCCTGTTCCAGACGGTTGGCAAGGCCGGCTGCTGCCTGCTGCTCACCGATGAGCGCGGCATTGCGCTGGAGCGTCGCGGTGCC
>JAVBSF010000361.1:0-2591 GCA_031556925.1 Pararhizobium sp. | reverse complement strand
GGTCGCGGCGCCGATATCAAACTGCTGCATAAGATCTTCCATCAGGACGCTGGGCATGACCCGCAAGATATATTGGTAGGCGTAAAATATGGAGGCGATTAGCCAGGCAGTCCAGGTAAGTAAGCGCGTATTAGACATCTTAACTCCAACAAAATTAATCTGATCAATTATAGCATGTTTTTCGATGTAAGTAAATAGTTAATGTTTTTAATCGGGTAGCACAATTTGGTGTTTCAGTACAAGAGAAGTGCAACCCAATCGTTTAGCAGCCCTAACTATTCCAGATTATCTCTTGTGGAAAAGGAGAGAATTAGAAGATAGAGCGTTAGCAGCAAAGCATCCTGATCACACTTTAAAGGCACGCTCTTAGAGGCTCTTCCATTGGGGGATTAATTAATAATAAAGGTTTATTCGCAATTTAGTCACACAAAACATCCAACTCGGACTTTGAAGACACTCTCTAAGATCTGAGCGATGTGCCAGGGCTGCAATCACTTCTTGGTGGCAGGTCGTTAGGGTAAGTGTAGGTTAAGTAGCGAAGGCAAGACCTGCATGCTTGTGCGGTAGCCGATGTCGATGATTTTTTCATAGGCTTCATATTCAAAAAGGCCGTATGGGTGAGTGTCAAATTCCAAAAAATAGTTAGCTTCCTTGCTCATCTTATGCTTATGGCGGTTGCTGCCTAGGCTGATCAACAGCTCGAGCATGTTAAAAATGTTGAGAACCTCCTCGTCATTAGTTGGGCGTTCGAGTAGCCCTAGCTGATAGTTGATAATGTCGCTATTGGAAAGATGAGGGCTATTGAAAGGGTAGAAATACTGAACATCTTTGGTTGAGCCGCAGCTGACAGCTAAAATCTTGCTGCCGCCGATGCGCGATTTCATGATATCTACTGGCAAGTTGTTGAGCACGCTTCCATCAATCAGCACATCGCCTTGAAGATCAATTGCGGGGGGCATAATAGCTGGTAGTGAACAGCTTGCTCTGAGGGCTTCCCATAAGATTCCGCGATCGTGAATGTGAGGTTCACCGGCTAAGATTTTTGTCGACACACAGAAAAAGGGGAGGCGCAGGTCCTCAATGAGGGTTTCATCGCCGGCCATATATTTAACGAATTGCGTAAGATTTTTGCCTTGTAGCAGTGAAAATACTGGCAAGATGTAATCGAAATGGGTGTAGTTGATGACGGATTGCTCAAAGTGCTCTAAGAGTAGTTCCCAAGAGTACTCTTTGGCAATGTATGCCGCTAGGACGGCTCCCATGCTGACGCCGCCGATGAAGTCGATATCGATGCCAAGTTCATGGATGGCTTTAAAGAAGCCAACATAGGAGGCGCCGCGCGCGCCGCCGCCACTAAAGACAACGCCTAGGCTTTTGCCGGTGAGCACGCGCGCTATGCGCTGTAAGTCTTTAGGGTTGTGGGGGCGTATGTGGTAATGGGCACCGATGTGGCTTCGAGGAGTTAACCACTGTTGCGTGTTGCGTATAGGGTCACCATCGTGCAGCAAGATCAGCTCGGCATAAACTTTAGGGGAGGGCTTGTTTAAAAGCTCTAATTCCAGGGGGCCTAAATCGGTTGAGCTTTCAGCTTCGGCAATATATAAAATCCGATCTGCTTGCCGCAAGCACCACTGGCTCCATTCAGTGGGGGTGTTGTCGGTGAGATATATTATATAGGTATAGATAGCTTCCTGTTGGTGAAACCAGGCTGTAAAGTGGGTAGGGTCTGGTGGCGGCGAGTCTTGCTGCTTGTGGGCCGCATGTTCAAAGGTGGTAGAGTCTATAACCCTAACGCTTGTGAGCTTTGTTAGCGTGGAGGCTAGCTGATAGGCAAATTTGCGGTACTGTATGCTGCTGCGATCGACAGGCGCGACAGTGATTGTTTCGGCGTGGGCTCCTTGGGCGACAGTGTCGTCTTTAGTGAAGTGGTGGGCGATGCCGGTTTTAACCATTTGGAGTCCCGATTCAGGGTGCTCGAGGGCAATTTTGTCAAAGTCACTTTTGGCGAGCTTCAAAAGTACGCAGTCGCGTAAAGCCCGGACAGTCTTGCTGTAGGGCATATCGACGAGCATGGCAATTTCACCAACCACTTGCCCTGCGTAGATTTCACCAACGACTTGTTGGTGTTGGTTGTGAGTGATAAAGGCGCGCAGGCGCCCATAAACGAGGATGTATAGTGCCTTGGCAGGCTCGTGCTGGTTAATTAAGATGTCACCGCCTTTTAGAGTGACAGTTGTGAGAGCTTTGGCAAATTTTTGCAGAATGTGACTGGGTTGGTCTTTGAAGAAATGCACTTGCCTCAGGAGAGCTGTTAGCTCGTCGTGGTTGTGAAAGAGCTCTCCGAGTGACCACATAGTGCTACATATTCCTCATTGTGAAGGTCTTGCGGCAATCAAAGCTTCTCAGCGGTTGTGGCATAGAAAGGTGTTTTCGAAAAACACCGAGGTTGCAGATTGTGAGCGCTCGCCGTCAATTCTCTATGTCTGCTATATAGCTTTTATGGGATTTGTGTGCTAGTGGGGGGAGAAGGGAACAACAAAAGGTGGCACCCAGATTCGAACTGGGGAATGGAAGCTTTGCAGGCTTCTGCC
>JAVBSF010000289.1:0-11748 GCA_031556925.1 Pararhizobium sp. | reverse complement strand
GGTCAAGGCGTCGAAGGGGGCATTCAAGAGATCGCGTCGGGCGACAATCACATAGTCGTGTCCGGGTTTCATTGCAAACCCGGCGGATAGCCGCACCGCCTCTTTCAGGCGTCGGCGCATCCGGTTTCGCTCGACGGCATTGCCATGTTTCTTGGTGACGGTGAAGCCGACGCGGGCCTCGCCCTCCGGATCGTTGCGGTCGAGCACTTCGAGGAGAAACAAGGGGCCTCTACGGCTTTCTCCTGCCCGAACGGCCAAAAACTGCGGACGGCTTTTCAGCCGCCCGACAGTCGTTTTGTCTTTATCTGACGTCATGTGCCCGGACACTGGTTTCGGGCAACTTCGGCTTAAGCCGAAAGACGCTTGCGGCCACGCGCCCGGCGGGCTGCGAGGACCTTCTGGCCACCAGCGGTGGACATGCGTGCACGGAAGCCGTGACGGCGCTTGCGAACAAGCTTGGACGGTTGGTAAGTACGCTTCATTTATTTAATACCGCGGTGTGCGGCCCTTCTTGGGTTTGCCTGTAGCAAGGAGCGTTTACGTTCCAGACATAGCTCCGCCTGTCGGGCAGGCAGGCTTGGCCGGACGTGGGCGGCTTATAAGGGCAATTCTCCCGGAAAGTCAATTGCGCCGGTCCTTTCGATCCGCAAAAGTGATCGGCTCGCCGGATCGGCAGGACCTCGCTTCCGCACGCGCACATCGCGACGCGCTACCTCAGGCTGGTAAACAGAGACCTAACGGGCACTCCCCAAAATACCCGGTGTCCACGATGATCTTTATTAACCATGGATGTTTTAGCGTGGCCTCGGTGCAATGAGGCCGCGACCCTTCCGATATCCGGACAAGTCTCGCGGTATCGTGGAGGCAGGGATGAAAATACGTGGTAAGATCAATCTGATCGTCGGGGTGATGAGTCTCCTGGCGATCGCGGTGACGGGCATGTCGCTGCTGGTCGTTTCTCAATACAACAGCCGGTTCCATCAGTATCAGAACGCCTCAGAGCGTGCCTTCAACGGCGAGCACCTCAATCGACTGGTTACCGGCGTCGTCATGGAAGCGCGCGGAATTTACGCAGCGCCCACCATCGAAAAGGCAAAGCCCTTTGCCGACGGCATTCTGAAAAACCTCGAAAAGATCGATGCGCTGTTTGCCGAGTGGCGCCCGCTGGTGCCGGCCGACAAGCTCGGCTCGTTCGATGCGCTGACCAAGCGCGCCGAGGAATTCAAGGCGTTCCGCGTTGAAACAGCGCGTCTTAGCCAGGAAGTTTCGCCGAAGGCGGCCAACGAACAGGGCAACAACGACGCCAACCGCGCCAACCGCAAGGCCTTCCAGGCTGAAATCGACGCTGTCGTCGATACCGATATCGCGTCGCTGGAAACGATCCAGACCGAAATCGCCACGATCGAACACAATATGATAATCCTGCTGCTGCTGACGGCAGGCATCGGCCTTGCCATCGGCGTAGGCACCGCGTTCTACATCGGCACGAACCAGCTGAGCCGTCCGATCCTGCAATTGACGGACTCGATGAAGGCCCTCGCCTCCGGCGATCTCGACGCCGACGTTCCCTTTGCCGGCCGCAAGGACGAAATCGGCGAAATGGCCGCTGCCGTCGAAGTCTTCAAACGCAACGGCCAGGCCGTGCGCGAACTCAATGCGCAGGAAAATGCCCTGCGCGAAAAGAGTGCCGACCTGCAATCGAGCATCGCGACGGTCGTCTCGGCCGCCGCCGCCGGCGACTTCAACCAGCGCATCAACAAGGACTATGGCAACACCGACCTCAACCGCTTCGCCGCCAGCGTCAACGAACTGGTCGGCAGCGTCGATACCGGCATCAGCGAAACCCGCCGCGTCATCGCCAGCCTCTCGGCCGGCGATCTCACCCAGGCCATGAACGGCCAGTTCCAGGGCGCCTTTGCCGAGCTCCAGCGCAATGTGAACGACACCTTCGCCATCCTGCAGAAGACCATGCGCGAGGTCCGCACCACCACCGACAGCATCAACGGCAACTCTTCCGAGCTGCGCGCGGCGACCGACGACCTGTCGAAGCGCACCGAACAGCAGGCCGCCGCCCTCGAGCAAACCTCGGCGGCCCTCGAAGAGATCACCGCCGCCGTGCGCAACTCCACCGAGCGCGCCCAGGAAGCCACCGTCATGGTGACCGAGGCCAAGCACAGCGCCGCCCAGTCCGCCACCGTCGTCCGCAACGCGGTGGACGCGATGGGCCGCATCGAGCAGGCCTCGAGCGAAATCGGCCAGATCACCAATGTCATCGACGAGATCGCCTTCCAGACCAACCTGCTCGCCCTCAACGCAGGTGTCGAAGCCGCCCGCGCCGGCGACGCCGGCAAGGGCTTCGCCGTCGTTGCCCAGGAAGTGCGCGAACTTGCCCAGCGCGCCGCAAGCGCCGCCAAGGACATCAAGGCGCTGATCAGCAAGTCAGGCTCCGAAGTCGCGACCGGCGTGCAGCTGGTACAGGAGACCGGCGAGGTGCTCGGCCAGATCGAAAGCCGCGTCCTGAAGATCAACGATCACATCCACTCGATCGCAACCGCCGCCCGCGAGCAGTCGACCGGCCTCGGCGAAGTCTCGACCGCCGTCAACCAGATGGATCAGGTCACCCAGCAGAACGCCGCCATGGTCGAAGAGGCCAATGCCGCGACCCACAAGCTTTCCAGCGAAGCGGACAATCTCGCCAGCCTCGTCTCGCACTTCAAGGTGGGTGAAGGCCGCCCGGTGTCGGCTCCGGCCGTCGCGCGCGAGACCGCCCGCCCCGTCGCCTCGCCGGCTCGCCAGATGATGGGCTCGGTCGCCCGCGCCTTCGGCGGCGGCTCTGCAAGCGCCGCCGTCGCCAAGGACAACTGGGAAGAATTCTGATCCGACATTTCCCGGATTTCAATCTTGCAATCCCGCGGCCATGCCGCGGGATTTCGCTTTTTGAGCGGCATCCTCCTCAAATCGGCCATGCTCTCTGGCTAGCGCCTTGATGTCGCACGTGGTTTTCGTCTGTCGCCGGTTGGAAAAACCAATCGCATCTTCTAATATATCAAGGTGGGACGAAACCAGGCGCGCAAAGCTTCCGTATAGGCTATGCAGCGGGCCTCAATGAAAGCGCGGACCGACCGGATATGAGCAGACAGGCATCAGCCACGGAAAACGACGGTTCGGCCCAGCCGAAGGTCGGCCTGTTGCGCGGTCTCTCGGGAAAACTGCTGCTGCTGACCATCATCTCCGTCATGCTCGCGGAGGTACTGATCTTCGTGCCATCGGTCGCCAGCATGCGCGTCCGCTGGCTGCAGGATCGCCTCAACACGGCGGCGGCCGCCGGCGTCGTCGTCGATGGCCTCGAGAACATTGAACTTTCCCGCCCCCTGCAGGACGAGACGCTGATGGCGACCGATACCAAGGCGATCGCCATCCGCCGCAAGGACGAATCGCGCCTGATCGCGGCGGTCGACATGCCTCTGGAAGTGGATGCGCAATACGATCTCTCCGATGTCATGCCCGTGGAAGCCATCCGCGACGCGTTTCACACCATGACCTCCGGCGGCAACGAGATCATGCGGGTCTATGGCCCGCTCGGCGAGAGCGATGCCATCATCGAACTGGTGATGTCGGATCGCAATCTTTACAAGGCGATGCTGGTCTATGCCCGAAACGTCTTCTTCCTGTCGATCGGGCTTTCGCTGTTCACCGCAACCCTGATCTTCGTGGCGATCAACCGCATCATGATCGTGCCGATCCGCCGCATGACCACGAGCATGCAGGCTTTTGCGGCCGACCCGTCCGATCCGTCCCGCGTGCTGACGCCATCGGCGGGGCAGGACGAGCTTTCGCTTGCCGGCCGACATCTGGCTGCGATGCAGCAACACCTGCAGAAGACCCTCAAGAGCCAGAAAAATCTGGCCGATCTCGGCCTTGCGGTGTCCAAGATCAACCACGACATGCGCAACATCCTGTCGTCGGCGCAACTGATTTCGGACCGGCTTTCGGACGTGGACGACCCGGTGGTGAAGCGCTTCGCGCCCACCCTGCTGCGCACCATCGACCGCGCCGTGGGCTACACCACGGAAGTTCTGTCCTACGGCCGCACCACCGAGCAGGAGCCGCATCGCCGTTTCCTGCCGCTTCGGCCGCTGGTGGTGGATGTCGCGGAAATTCTTTCGATAGACCCGGCCTCCGGCATCGAATTCCGTGTTGATGTTTCCGATGACCTCGATGTCGATGCCGACAGCGAACAGCTGTTTCGCGTCGTCCACAACCTCTGCCGCAACGCGGTGCAGGCCCTGATGAACGACGCCGACAGCGAGCGCCCGCGAATCGTCACGGTTGGCGCGGTGCGCACCGGCAGCGTCGTCTGCATCAGCATTGACGATACCGGTCCGGGCATGCCGCTGAAGGCTCGCGAAAACCTGTTTTCCGCGTTTCGCGGTTCGGCGCGTTCCGGCGGAACGGGGCTCGGTCTCGTGATCGCCCGCGAACTCGTGCTCGCCCATGGCGGCACCATCGCGCTTGTGGAGAAAACATCGCCGGGCACGCTCTTCCGGATCGAACTTCCCGATCGCGCCGTCCCGCTCGACGTCTTCCGCACCAAATTGCGCCGCTAGGCGATTTCTGGCCATCGACTGGGTCATCCCGGGCGATCATGACCGAACGGCAACATAGAATTCTGTTTAATATCAGCTACTTGATTACATTCTACAGTCAAAAGACAAAATTTCTTCGCAAATTCGCTTGCAATCCCCGACCGGACGTTTTAGAGGATCGCCACGCAAGCGGTTGACGCCGCAGCGACACGCACCCGTAGCTCAGCTGGATAGAGCACCAGACTACGAATCTGGGGGTCAGGAGTTCGAATCTCTTCGGGTGCGCCATTTTTCTCTCCTTACAATCAACGTCTTGACGTATCTCGTTTGAGCGGGCGCGTTTTGCCGTTTCCTGCATGGCGCTTTCAAAATGGGGACACGCACTGGCGGCGCGAGCCATTGTATGGCTGATAGGTGTTGTCATAGGCGCGATAAGACCGGTAACGGTTATAGCACCATGATGTATGGGAATTGCCGGCATAGGAACGACGCGGCTGGGCGTTCACGATACCGCCAAGAATGGCTCCAGCTGCCAGCCCGCCAATGATCGCGCCGGCGTAAGTGCCGCGATAGTAATCATTGTCGTAACGCCACGGGCGATAACGGTCGCGGCGATAGTAGCGGCGGTCGTGGCCTCTCCAGCTATGACGATTCCAATTGTGGCGATTGTTATGCCTCCTGACCCAGCGACGGTCACGAATTTCTTCCACACCGGGCATTTTGGCTTGCGGCGCGGAGAGGGCCGGCATGCCGGGAAAGGCATGCGCAGGCACGACGCCGGTGAAGGCAGTGGCCAGAGCCACGAAGATGACGGCTATCTTTTTCATCTCGAATTCTCCTGCAAATGGCTCACTTACTTGCAGGCAGAACGCCTGACGGACCCTCCGGGTCCATCACGGCTTCGTCATTGCCGGCTGGTGCCGGCCGGTTGTCACGCGCCGTAGACCTTGGCCGCCTCGCCTTTCAACCACTCGATCATTGCGCGATACGGTCCTGGCCCGAAGCTTATCCGCGAAACACCACAGTCCGCGAGTTCCCTGACCGTCGGAGCGCCGGTTTTCATCATGATGTTGACCGGCAGCGGGCTCGCCTCGCAAAGCCTCGAGATCAAGGCCGGATCGGCCAGCCAGGGCGCGAAGAAGCCGTTGGCGCCGGCTTCCGCAAAAGCATGCGCGCGGGTGATCGCCTCATCGAGCAATCCCGGATGGCTGTCATCCGACGCCTTCAGAAAGAGATCGGTGCGCGCATTGATGAAGAATGGCAAACCGCGCTCATCGGCCGCAGCGCGGATGGCGCGGATTCGCGCCGTCTGGCTTTCGATGCTGTGCAGCCCCTCGCCGCCGACCACCTGGTCTTCAAGGTTGATGCCGACGACGCCGGCATCCATCAGCAGGGTGACGTTGGCGGCGGCCTGCTTCGGATCGTCCGAATAGGCCCCTTCGAAATCGATGCTGACCGGCAGATCGGTGGAGGTGACGACGGCGCGGGCGACCTCGACCAGCACATCCCGCGGGATCGCCTCACCATCGGCATAGCCATTGGCGGCGGCGACCGACCAGCTGCCCGTGGCAAGCGCCTTCGCCCCCGCCGCAGCCACGGCCCCGGCCGTGCCGGCATCCCAGATATTGTAGAGAACGAGCGGATCGCCCTTGCGATGCAGCGCCTGGAATATCCTGGCCTTTTCGATCTGGTTCATGATTTCTCCTTAGCGAACAATCCGACCGGCCGCATCTTGCCTTCATGGCGCAACAGCCATTGCTTGCGCCACAGCCCTCCGCCATAGCCGGTCAAGGAACCATCCGAACCGATGCAGCGGTGGCAGGGAATGACGATGGCGATCCGGTTGGAGCCATTGGCGCGCGCCACGGCACGCACGGCCAGCAACGTATCGACCTCGCGGGCGATATCGCCATAGGAACGTGTCTCGCCCAGCGGGATTTCCAGAAGCTTTTCCCAGACGGCGCGCTCGAAGGCGCTGCCGTCGAGGCTGAGCGGGGTTTTGAAATCGCCGTTTTCGCCGTCGAAATAAGCCTTGAGTTCCGCATCGATCTGTTCGATCGGCGCGGTGCGTCCGGCAATGACGGCGGAGCGCGTCTTGCGCTTCAGATCGTCCATTTCGGTCGGCAGCGCCTTGCGATCGTGAAATTCGAGAAGATGCAGATGGGTCTTGTCGCCGACGGCCACCATCGGGCCGAGCGGCGTTTCCATCCAGTCCGCGTAGAGAATTTCCCGACCCTGTGCCGTCACCGGCGCGTCTCCGATCAGCCTCGCGAATGCGGCGCGAAAGCCGCTCGCAGAACCATAGCTCGCCTCCAGCTGGGCATCAATAACGCGGCCGCCCGCGGCCAGATGCCGCGCCGCCGCGCCCAGCCGCCGCTGGCGGGCAAGGTCGAGAAAGGTAATGCCGAGGTGACGCCTGAAGGCGCGGCGCACCGTCGAGGGATCGTGGCCCAACCGCACCAGATCCTCCTCCGACCAGCGCCGCTCTGGCTCCGCATCGAGTGCACGCATCAGCGCCTCGACCGTTTCGTCCTTGCCGCCAAGCCCTTCCAGCGGCCGGCAGCGCTGGCAAGGGCGAAAGCCCGCATTGATGCAGGCGCCCGCCGATTCGGCGAAGAAGGTATTTTCCCGCTTCGGCTTTCTGGCCGGGCAGGTCAGCCGGCAGAAAATACCTGTCGTGCGCACACAGACATAGGCCGAGCCCTCATAATCGGGGCTGCGGGCAATCAGCGCGTCATAAAGAACGTCATCGGAAGGAAGAGCAAACATCATGACGCTCTTCTATCATCCCCTCGACGGATGCGGCGCCGGTTTTCGGGCGTCTATTTTTGACGATTATTTCCACATCAGAAGCAGCAGGATACCGGCGACGATCAGCACGCAGCCCGCCGCCTCCATTTTGGTGATGCGTTCGCGGAACAGGAAGATCGAGGCCATGAAGGTGAAGACGAGCTCGATCTGGCCGAGCGCGCGGACATAGGCCACCTGCTGCAACGCCATGGCGGTGAACCAGCAGGCAGAGCCGGTAACACCGGCAAGACCGACCAGCGACGACGACCGCCAGGAGCGCGCCACCTGAACGATCTCGTTTTTATCCTTGATCAGCATCCACACCAGCATGAACACGGTCTGGAAGGTCGTCACGCAGGCAAGCGTCACCGCCGCCTGCATGATCGGGTTGGGGCCATCGAGCGAAAGGGCGGCCGAACGGTAGGCGACGGCCGAGATGCCGAAGACGGCGCCGGAGGCGATGCCGACCAGCGCCGTGCGGCTCGTCATCGCGACCAGCAGGTTGCGCCAGGAGAGCGGCATGCGCGCCACGGAAATCATCATCACGCCGAAGACGCCGACGATGATCGCGGCGATCGCACCGGGCGTCAGCTTTTCACCGAGCAGGATCAGCCCGAAGATCGCCGCCTGCACCGGCTCAGTCTTGGAATAGGCGGTTCCGACCGCGAAGTTGCGCAGCGAGAACAGATAGACCAGCAGCATGGTCGCGAAGATCTGCGCCAGACCGCCGATGATCGCCCAGAACCAGAAGGTGCCGCTTAGCGCCGGCAGGCTGTATTGCGCGAAATAATGTAGTGATGTCCCATAGAGGATCGCCAGCGGACAACCGTAGCCGCACCGCACGAAGCTCGCGCCGGTGGTGCCGAGCGAGGTCTGCAGATGTTTCTGAAGGGCTGACCGCAGGTTCTGGAGGAACGCTGCGGCAATGGTGATGACGATCCAGGCTTCCATGCTTCGGCGCTAGCATGCGCCGGGAGCGGAAGCTATCGCCTGACGGACACGGAGCTGATTTTTTTCGACGTCGCTCTCAAGCAGACTTCTCCTGCCCCTCCGGCACATCCGCCGCCTGCCGGAATGTCAACGCCGGCCCATCCTCGAATTTCTTCACCCTCTGGTCGTAGTCCGGTGAAACCGTGCCAAGCATACGATCCCAGAAGGAAAAATAGTTGCCGTAGTTGTAGCGAAAAGCCGAGTGATGCTGGTCATGGAACGTCGTGCAGATCATCGGAGACGGGTAGCGCGAGCCTGACGAGGCGAAATATTCGAAACCGCAATGGCCGAACATGCCGTTGAAATGCTCGAACAGCCTTTGCCCGATCAGGATAGCCGGCGGGAACGGCACGACGAAGACAATGACGGCTGAAAAACCTTGCAGCATGAAGTTGTCGATCACCCCTTCCGAATAGGTGCTCCAGATCGAAGGGGCGACGCTTTTGTGATGCAGCGCATGCAACGGGTAGAACCACTTCGTATGCAGCAGCCGGTGCATGAAATAGAACCACGTGTCGTAAAGAAACATGACCAGCAGAAAGAGCGGCACCACGGTCCACCAGCTGAACGCCCAAGGTGTCGGCGTCCAACCCTTCTGCTGGGCGTAGAGGCCGATCGTCAGCGGCAGGCAGGCGCTGAACATCGACGCGAGGCTCTGGCGGATTTCCGCCTTGCGACGCTTGTCGGAACCGCGTCCCTTCTGGATTTTTCGCTCGGGATTGCGGTTGTTGACCCAGGTCAGGCCATAGCCGAGGGCAAAGTAGGTAATGACCGTGAAGGAATAGAACCCGAACAGGAATAGGAGATAAAAAACTTCATGCGACATCGGAACTTCCCGGCCCAACAGCGTGCTGATCGACAACCTGCCACATTGTCCTGACGGCTCAAAGGGAAATACGACGGGGCCTGACAATGGCCATTTCCTCGCCGGACGCGCCATGGCATAAGAGCGCCATGACCAAGCTCGACCGCCTGCCGACCAAAGCCGATTTCTCCCATGTCACAGACTGGGTCTTCGATCTCGACAACACGCTCTATCCCCATCACGTCAATCTGTTCTCGCAGATCGACCGCAACATGACGGCCTATGTCTCGGCCCTCCTGTCGCTCGATGCCGTCGAGGCGAAATCGCTACAGAAGCAATATTACCGCGATCACGGCACGACGTTACAGGGGCTGATGATCCATCACGGCATCGACCCGAACGATTTTCTGCAGAAGGCCCATGCGATCGACTATTCCGTCGTGCCGGCCGATCCGGCGCTCGGCGAGGCGATCAAGGCGCTTCCCGGCCGCAAGTTCATCTTCACCAATGGCAGCGTGCGCCATGCCGAAATGACGGCAAAGGCGCTCGGCATTCTCGATAATTTCGATGATATCTTCGATATCGTCGCCGCCGACTACGTGCCGAAGCCGGCGGACGACACCTATCACAAGTTCACGCAGCTGCATCGGGTCGATACCAACAATGCCGCCATGTTCGAGGATCTGCCGCGCAACCTGCTGGTGCCGCGCGCGCTCGGCATGAAGACGGTGCTGCTGGTGCCGCGTAATTTCGAATACGAATTTGCCGAAGCCTGGGAAAAGACGTCTGACGAAGACGACCAGATCGACTATGTGACGGAAGACCTGGCCGGCTTTCTGAACCGCCTCATCCGTGAAAACTAGGCGCCGCGAAAAAAGCCGCGCTTTCGTCAAATATCTGAATTACCAAAGTTTAACTGGCCTACGAGACGATCTCGAAGGAAACGCCGGGAAAGCCGGATAGTTCAAGACGCCCGAATTTATCGGGCGCCGGAGGCCATCGGCACCGAGGCCGGGTCGACCTTTTCGTAGAAATCCGAAATGATCCGCCAAGCCTCTTCCGCGGTCTCCACGAACTGGAAGAGATTGACGTCATCCGGCGCTATGGTGCCGAATTCGGCAAGCGCATCCATGTTGATGATCGAGCGCCAGAATTTTTCCCCGAACAGGATCAGCGGCACCAGCGCCATGCGGCCGGTCTGCATCAGCGTCACGGTCTCGAAGAGTTCGTCCAGCGTGCCGAAACCACCGGGAAACACCGTAACCGCCTTGGCGCGCACGAGGAAGTGCATCTTGCGGATCGCGAAATAATGGAAATTGAAGCTCAAGTCCGGCGTGACATAGCGGTTGGGCGCCTGCTCATGCGGCAGCACGATGTTGAGGCCGATCGAGGGCGCACCGGTTTCCATCGCACCGCGATTGCCCGCCTCCATGACGCCCGGCCCGCCGCCGGTCACGACCACAAATTCCTTATAGTCGGACTGGGCGGAATGCTGCGAACACAGCCGCGCGAACTTGCGCGCTTCCTCGTAATAGACGGAGGCTTGCGTCAGGTTCTTGCGCTGGATGTCGTTTTTCGCCGCCCAGGCGTCGCCGCCGGGCTCGGGAATGCGCGCGCCGCCGAACATCACCACCGTCGAGGTGATACCGCGCTCCGCCAGCATCATCTCCGTTTTCAAAAGCTCGAGCTGCAGCCGAACGGGACGCAGTTCCTCGCGGCTCAGAAAATCGTCGTCGACATAGGCCAGCCGGTAGGACGGCGACATGGATTGTGGCGTCGGCGGCACGCCGGCCGCGCGGTGCTTGGTCTGCTGGCTATCGACAAGCGGATCCCAGACCCCGTCCTTGCGCCGCAGATTACGCTTCTTCATTCTTGCCATGCTGAACTTTCCCTAATCCACGCAGAACGCCTACATGGCGATCGCATGCCCACTGGATGTCGCAGATATCGCCAATGCAAATCACCGGCGGCCATTTCGCGACATAGAGCCGTCTGCAGGGCAGACTGCAACCGAAAACCGCTTCAACTTTTCGGGATCATGCTCTACAGCAGTTTCACGATATCCGCCGAAGCTTAAGGAATTCCGATGACGAACCACGCCGCCCTTTCGCAAACCATCGAAACCGCATTCGACAACCGCGATTCGATCAACACCTCCACCAAGGGCGAAGTGCGTGACGCCGTCGAAGCGGCGCTCAATCTGCTCGACAAGGGCGAACTGCGCGTCGCCGAGCGTGGCGGCGATGGCAACTGGGCCGTTCATCAGTGGCTGAAGAAGGCCGTTCTGCTCTCCTTCCGCCTCAACGACATGGCCATTGTCGAAGGTGGCCCCGGCGGCTCGACCTGGTGGGACAAGGTGCCGTCGAAGTTCGATGGCTGGGGCGAAAATCGTTTTCGTGAGGCCGGCTTCCGCGCCGTACCGAATGCCGTCGTGCGCCGCTCGGCCTACATCGCCCCGAACGCCATCCTGATGCCGTCCTTCGTCAATCTCGGCGCCTATGTCGGCGAAGGCACGATGGTCGACACCTGGGCCACCGTCGGTTCCGGCGCCCAGATCGGCAAGCATGTTCACCTCTC
>JAVBSF010000364.1:0-3283 GCA_031556925.1 Pararhizobium sp. | reverse complement strand
GCTAGCAATTTCAGTATGGAATGAAAGTGCCGCGCAAGCCGGCTTATCCCGGGGGCGGGAGCAGAGCCGAAGCTTGCGGATTTGGGGACTGGGCCGGGTGGACCGATGGAGAAAAACATCGCCCGCTTCCGGCTCTCTTGGAGATGTCGAAAATGAAGAACAAGGCCGGTTTGGTGGCCCTCATCGTACTCGCGGCCGCGACGGCTCTGATGGTTTTCTTCGTGCTGCCGAATATCAACGGCAACAAGGAAACCCCGCCCGTCGACAGCAAGAGCGAACCCGCCGCCGAGAACCCGGCTGCCGATGCCCCGGCCGCCGACGCCAAGGGCAATCGTCCGACGGCCGAAGGCGCTGCCCCGGAGGGCCAGGCCGCCGCCACGCCGGACGCCGCCCCGCAAGCCGCGACCGGCGATCAGGCCGCAGCCCCGCAGGCAAACACACCGGCCGATCCGACCGGAAGCTGGGTCGTTCCGAGCTTCGATATCCTGCGCGTCGAGCCGGATGGCTCCACGGTCATTGCCGGCCGCGCCCAGCCGGGCACCAAGCTTGAGATCGTCAATGGCGACAAGGTGGTCGCCACGGCGGATGTCAGCCAGGCCGGCGATTTTGCCGCCGTCTTCGATCAGCCGCTCGATCCCGGCGATTATCAGCTGATCCTGCGCAGCCTTGGCGAAGGCAACCTGTCCAAGTCCTCCGAGGAGGTGGCGACGGTTTCCATTCCCAAGGACAAAGCCGGCGAATTGCTGGCCATGGTTTCGAAGCCGGGGACGGCAAGCCGTATCATCACCGCGCCGAAAGAGGCCGTCGCCTCGCAGGCGGCCCCGGAACAGGCCGAGAAGCCTGTTGCTGCGGGAGAAGCCGCTTCGCCGGAAACGGCCTCGGGAACGGCCGAGGAACCGGCCGCCAAGCCTGACGCCAAGCCTGCCGATGGCGCGACGCCGCCGCCCGCCGGTGTTGCGGCGATCGCTGTCTCTGCCGTGGAGCTTGAAGGCCGCAGGATTTTCGTCGCCGGTACGGCCAATCCGGGTGCGCTCGTGCGCGTCTATGCCGATGACCGAATGGTTGGCGAAACCAAGACGGATGAGCAGGGACGTTTCGTCGTCGATGGAACGCTCGATCTTGCTGTCGGCAAGCATATGATCCGTGCCGACATGATGGAGGAGGATGGACGAACGGTGGCCGTGCGCGCCGCCGTGCCGTTCGATCGCCCCGCCGGTGAACAGGTGGCCGCGGTTGCCCAGCCATCCGCCAACGGCGCGATCGCGCCTTTCGATGACGGAGCCTTCGATGGGCTGCGCCTCGAAGCTGCAAAGGCGCTCGGCTTGCTGAAGGGGCTGTTTGCCGATGGCAAGGTGCCGAGTGCCGAGGAACTGGCCGCAGCCCGTTCCGCAACCGAAATAGCCCTCGGCTCGCTTGCCGATTTCAAGGCGCCGGACACGCTGGACGTAAACGTCAAGGACGCGGTCGCGCAAACCTCCAGGGCTGCAGCCGATGCGCTGGCTCAGCTGAAGGCGCTGCCGAAGGATCCGCAAAGCGTTTCGTCCGCGCTTGGGTCGGTCGAAACGGCTGTCGGTTCCGCCCTGATGCCGCGGACGGAGGGGACGGGCGGCGCAGTCGCCCAGGAAAGCGCGCCGGCCGAACAGGCTCCGGTTGCCGAAGAGCCTGCGGCCCAGGCGACAGCCGACGATACCGCGCCAACCGCCGGCGAGACTGCCGGGCAGGCGGCCGCCGCACCCGAAACGGTGGAACAGGCGCCGCTGACGCAGAGCAAGACTTCGGTCATCATCCGTCGCGGTGATACGCTGTGGCAGATTTCGCGCCGCGTTTACGGTGCGGGCGTTCGCTACACCACGATCTACATGGCCAACGAGGACCAGATCACCGATCCGGACAGGATCCGGCCCGGCCAGATCTTCGGTGTGCCGGACAAGGCGATGCCGGATGCGGAATCGGAGGAAATCCACCGCAAGCACATGGAACATCAGCCGTAAGGTTTTCCCGGCCGCTGCATTGCAGCGGCCGCGATGAAGCCCTATCTGAAGACGACGAAGCGGCGCCGGAAAGGCGCCGCTTTCCATTGGAACCCAAGGCACCGGTGAATATCCGATCTTGTGCCTTTGCCATGGCCATCGATCTCGGACGCCAGGGCATGACGGCAAAGCAGAAGCGCATGACAAACAAGAAGACCGTATCGGCGGATGCCGGCAATCCGCTCCAGACCATTGTCAATCTCTGGCCCTATATGTGGCCGAGCGACCGTGCCGATCTGAAAATGCGGGTCGTCTGGGCGACCGTGATCCTGCTGGTCTCCAAGGTCATCCTGCTGCTCGTTCCCTATTTCTTCAAATGGTCGACCGATGCGCTGAACGGCAAGGCGGATGTCGTCGGCATCCTTCCCGCGTTTCTCACCGGCGCGGTCATGCTGGTGCTGGCCTATAACTTCGCCCGTCTTTTGCAGGCCGGTCTGAATCAGCTGCGCGATGCGCTTTTTGCCAGCGTCGGCCAGCATGCGGTTCGCCAGCTTGCCTATCGCACCTTCGTCCACATGCACCAGTTGTCGCTGCGCTTCCATCTGGAGCGTCGCACCGGCGGCCTGTCGCGCATCATCGAGCGCGGTACCAAGGGCATCGAGACTATCGTCCGCTTCACCATTCTCAACACGGTGCCGACGCTGATCGAGTTTCTGCTGACCGCCGTGATCTTCTGGTGGGGCTACGGCTTCAACTATCTCTTCGTCACGGCCGTCACAGTCGTTCTCTATATCTGGTTCACGGTGAAGGCGAGCGACTGGCGTATCTCCATCCGCCGTTCGATGAACGACAGCGATACCGACGCCAACACCAAGGCGATCGATTCGCTCCTCAACTTCGAGACCGTCAAATATTTCGGCAACGAAGAGATGGAGGCCAAGCGCTTCGACCAGTCGATGGCGCGTTATGAAAAATCCGCGACACAGGTCTGGACTTCGCTCGGCTGGCTGAACTTCGGCCAGGCCGTGATCTTCGGTGGCGGCACGGCGATCATGATGGTGATGTCGGCGCTGGCGGTGCAGCGCGGCGAGCAGACGCTCGGCGATTTCGTCTTCATCAACGCCATGCTGATGCAGCTGTCGATCCCGCTCAATTTCATCGGCTTCGTTTACCGCGAAATCCGGCAGGGCCTGACGGATATCGAGCAGATGTTCGATCTTCTGGAAGTTCAGGCCGAGGTTCTCGACAGGCCGGATGCGCATGAACTCGCCATCGACAAGGGCGCGATCGCCTTCAGGGATGTGCACTTCGCC
>JAVBSF010000340.1:0-4466 GCA_031556925.1 Pararhizobium sp. | reverse complement strand
CCCTGTTTGGCCCACGACGAGTGATCATCGTGGGCTCGAGTCTCTCGCTGGGAGACATCTTCCTCAAAGCGCTCGCCGAGGCTTATCGGGCAGCGATACCTTCCTCGATCAGAGAGATTGCTGAACTCGTCTTCGACAACTCTAACGAGGAAATGTGGGCTCAGGGCGCGGCGGTGGTGGCGCTCTGCGACCTCTATGAATCGCCCTGGGGAACCACAGGCCCGGCCTCGTCGGCGCCTCGCACGTGAAGAATAATCGGAATCTGGGAGGATTTATGAACAAGGTCGGAATCGGCATCATTGGATGCGGAAACATCTCTTCGGCATATCTAAAGGCGATGGCCGGGTTTCCCATCCTGGAAATTTGGGGCCTGGCGGATCTGAACGAGGACTTGGCCAGACAGCGTGCAACGGAGTTCGGGCTCGCCGCGCGCAGCATCGCGGAACTCATGTCCGACCCCGCTATCGAGATTATCGTCAATCTCACGATTCCCAAGGCCCATGTCGCCGTAGCCACGCAGGCACTGGAGGCCGGCAAGCATACTTATTCGGAAAAGCCGCTGGGCATTAATTTCGCCGAGGGCAAGCAGCTTTGGCAGAACGCAAAGTCCCGTGGCTTGCGTATTGGAGCCGCGCCGGACACATTTCTAGGCGGCGCCCATCAAACCGCACGGACACTTATCGATTCCGGTGTTATTGGCACGCCCGTTGGCGGCACTGCCTATTTCATGTGCCCAGGCCATGAACGCTGGCACCCCAATCCAGACTTCTATTATGAAATCGGCGGCGGCCCCATGCTCGATATGGGTCCGTATTACATTACCGACCTCGTCAACCTCCTTGGGCCAATTTCGAAGGTCGCTGGTTTCGCTATCTCGCCGCGGTCGCAGAGGACAATCACAAGCGAGCCGCGCAACGGAGAGAGTATCCCTGTCCATGTCGCGACACATGTCGCAGGTGCCATGGCGTTCGGTTGCGGCGCAATCGTGCAAATCGGGATGAGCTTCGATGTTGCCGGCCACCGCCACGTACCGCTGGAGATTTATGGCACCGAAGGCACGCTGATTGTTCCCGATCCCAATCATTTCGGCGGTCAGGTGGACCTGCTCCGAAAGGGTGGCAGCTTCGAGCAGCAAGAAATCAAGGCGCCCTACTCCGACGGGAACTACCGATCGATCGGGGTGGCAGACATGGCCTACGCTCTTCGCACCGGCCGCCCCCATCGTGCAAACGGCGACCTCGCTCTACACGTTTTGGAAGTGATGGAAGCTTTCCAGCACGCGAGTGAGACCGGAACGACCGTGGAGATAGCGACCACTGTTGAACGTCCGACACCCTTGTCGGAATCGATTACGAACGGCCGATTGGAGCGCTAAACAATGGAAGGAAAAAAAATGCGCGAAGCACTTATCGTCTGGGGCGGCTGGAGCGGCCACGAGCCTGAACAATGCGCGCATATCATCCGTGACATGCTGCAAGAGGATGGGTTCAAGGTGTATCTTGAACACAGTACCGAAGCTTTCGCCGATCCGTCGATACACGACCTCTCTCTTATCGTTCCGATCATGACGATGTCCAAGATCGAGAAGGAAGAGGCGAAGAATCTGGCAACGGCAGTAGAAAATGGCGTCGGCATCGCCGGGTATCATGGTGGAACCGGTGACGCCTTCCGGGAATGCGTGGAATACCAGTTCATTATCGGCGGGCAGTGGGTCGCTCATCCCGGCAATGTCATAGACTACACGGTCAACATAACCCGGCCTGATGATCCGCTCATGCAAGGGATCGAGGACTTTCCCTACACCTCTGAGCAGTACTACATGCATGTCGACCCGTCGAATGAGGTGCTTGCCACAACCCGATTTACCGGCGACCACGCTTGGTGGATCGATGGCGTCGTCATGCCCGTCGTATGGAAAAGACAATACGGCAAGGGGCGGGTCTTCTATTCGTCGCTTGGTCATGTGGCCAAGGAATTTGAGGTGCCCCAAATGCGGGAAATCTATCGTCGCGGGGCCAACTGGGCGGCACGTCAGAGTATGTGACATGGGCAATCGGGCTCGAAACGCGCCGTCTTCCCGCTTCCCAGCGGGTGTTAATGACAGGCGCGGCACCGGCGAGATCGGCCACACTGAGGGGCCGTAAGCGCACGCTTTGCGATGCGGAGGGGCGAGATTTGACCAGATTCTTGCGCGAGACGGCGGCCTGCCCGAAGAAAATAATACGACTGGGGGCGAAATCTCCGGCCGCTTTAAAACCCCGTAGTCTCTGAACTCCGCCACACACGCAACTTATTTCTGCAATACGTCACTCACACGTCGGAAGCTAGTGTCGCGGCAAGGGGCGGATGTATCGCAACTGCGTAGCAGACGTTGCCGCTGCGATGTGCGTGAGCCATTGCCCAGCCGGAAATCGCTTCAAAAAAATCCAGCCGCGTTGGAGAAACCTGTAATTACCTCTTCTAAGAAGTCTGACAACATGACAATACGGTTGGATGATGAATAACGTTCGCAATGAGGGCGAATATTCGGCGGGAGATGAGGATGAAAATTACAGGATTGGAAACTGTTCGCGTTGCAGAACGCGCCAACCTGCTCTGGGTGCTGGTGCATACCGATGAGGGTCTTACGGGACTTGGAGAAACGTTCTTCGGCGCGGAAACGGTCGAAGCCTACGTGCACGAATATATTGCTCCGCGTGTGATCGGCCGCGATCCCCTTGAAATCGACAGGCTCGCAGCCGACCTCGTCGGCTATCTCGGCTTTCGGTCATCCGGCGCCGAAGTGCGCGGCAATTCCGCCTTCGATATCGCGCTCTGGGATCTTTTCGGCAAGGCGACGGGTCTGCCGATCGCGCAGTTGCTGGGCGGCTTTACCCGCAAGGAAATCCGCACCTACAACACCTGCGCCGGGACGGAATACATCAAGAAGGCGACTGGGCAGACGACCGCCAATTACGGGCTTTCCGACGGAAAGGGCTATGACGACCTGAACGGTTTCCTGCACCGCGCCGATGAACTCGCCCACTCGCTGCTCGAAGAGGGCATCACGGCGATGAAGATCTGGCCGTTCGACGGCGCTGCCGAAAAATCGCGTGGAACCTACATTTCCATGCCGGACCTGAAACAAGCGCTCGAACCCTTCGAGAAAATCCGTTCCGCCGTCGGCGACCGGATGGATATCATGGTCGAGTTTCATTCGATGTGGCAGTTGCTGCCGGCCATGCAGATCGCCAAGGCCCTCGCCCCCCACAACACATTCTGGCATGAAGATCCGATCAAGATGGACAGCCTTGCCAGCCTCAAGCGCTACGCGGAGGTCTCGCCGGCGCCGATTTCCGCGTCCGAAACGCTCGGATCGCGCTGGGCCTTCCGCGACTATCTCGAAACGGGTGCGGCCGGTGTCGTGATGCTCGACATCAGCTGGTGCGGCGGTCTGTCGGAGGCGCGCAAGATCGCCGCCATGGCGGAGGCCTGGCATCTTCCCGTCGCCCCGCATGATTGCACCGGGCCGGTCGTGCTTTGCGCCTCCACCCATCTTTCCCTCAACGCGCCGAATGCGCTGGTTCAGGAAAGCGTGCGCGCCTTCTACAACACCTGGTATCGCGACCTCGTCACCGCCCTTCCCGAAGTCCGCAACGGGATGATCACCGTGCCGCCGGGCGCGGGGCTTGGAATGGAACTCAACCCGGAGCTTGAGCGTGCGTTCACCGTCAGCCGCCGTATCTCCGATGGTTCGTCGATCTGATTTGTCCGGGGATAGTGATGACTACAAACGATGAAACCGCGGGAGTGGGGCTCCGCCTCGGTTCGATTGCCGGCCCGGGCCTTATGCTGCTCGGCATGTTCATGTTCGCATTGAACGACGCGATGGGAAAATGGCTGGTGGCCAGCTACGGCTTGGGTCAGGTGATCCTCATCCGCAGTCTCGCGGCGTTGCTGATTCTGTCGCCGTTTCTCTGGCGGACGGGCTGGAAACCCATAATCGAAGCCGTGCGGCCGTTGATGCAGGCGGCGCGGGTGCTGTTCTCGACGCTGGAGGTATTCTGCTTCTATTACGCCGTCATGTATCTGCCGCTGGCCGACGTCATGACCTACTGGCTGGCAGCGCCGATCTATGTGGCGGCAGCCTCCCCTCTCCTTCTGGGCGAAAAGGTCGGCTGGCGCCGGTGGACGGCGATCTTCGTCGGCTTCATCGGCGTGATCATCACGCTGGAACCGTCGAGCGCGATGTTCACCATGCCGGCCGTCATTTCGATCGTCGGCACCTTCGCTTTCGCCTTCATGCTGCTTTCAGGCCGGAAACTTCGTGCCACGCCGGACAAGACGCTGGTGCTGTTCCAGCTCGCAGGTGCCGGACTTGCCGGCCTTCTCTTCGCTCCGTGGGACTGGAAGCCCCTGACGTCTGCTCCGGAGATCGGCTTGTTATGCCTGCTCGGCGCGGTGGCCATGGGCGCGCACATGCTGGT
>JAVBSF010000401.1:0-3183 GCA_031556925.1 Pararhizobium sp. | reverse complement strand
TGCATGTAGCTCGAACGCTTTAGTTTGGGCTGCATGTAGAAATCTTGTGGTTAGTTTTGTGGTAAATGTTCTGAATCTCAGCGAAGTTAAGTCCAAACCTTGACTTAATAGCCAACTCATAAAAATTAATATGGTTGGTTGCTAGATGATAAATTTGAAAGATGTTTAGCAAAGTGTACCTTTCGGTTTCTTTTCATGCTTTGTGGCCACTTAAAAGAGTATCTTCAAAGCATCCTTATCATGAACTCATCCGTAAATCATGCAGATATAATTTACGGATGGGTTCATACATTGAAGACACACATAAGAGCGATAGCTTGGTGCCAAGTAGCATTTAATCATTTGATAGAGTTTTTCTCAGTGAAAGGTCAGCTATCTCTAGTTGGCTTTAAAAATATCTAGCAAGTTTATTTATTCCATATTCTTCCAACACTCAATGAAATTTTTTTACATAATCTGGACTTAAAGACAAATGACTATTCCTATCGAGCATATTGGTGCAGAGCTTTGGCAAGGAGCTCTCTATACGGCAGCTGCATTTGGTGTAAATTGTGCATACGGCCTGTTGTTCAATACTCCTGTATTGGTTTCGGGAGTGATTGGTGCTGTTTCAACTTTGGCACAGTACATAATTAATAGATTAGCTTCGCTTTTAGAAAATAACTGCCAGTTGCACCCTGCGACAGTTAGTTTTATTGCGACTGCGGCGACGGCTGTTGTCACCACTGCCGCAATTGTTGCTACGGTAGCTTTTGGCTGTTTTAATCCTATAGGCCTAGTGGCTTTTAGCTTGTTTGGAATTCTTCAGTTTGCTTATATGTTTACAAGAAGTGTATATTTGTTGTCTTAAGAATCTGTTCACAAAGCAACCGATTGGACTTTATGAACACGCTCTGAAAATACGCATAAGGATTTTATGGAATGGATTCATAACTACCAGCTATATCTTTTTGATCTAGATGGTTTATTAGTTAACACTGAAGAAATGCATTTTTTGGCATACCGCACCATGCTAAAAAATCGCGGCTTTACTCTGCCTTGGGATTTTCCTCGCTACTGCCAAACTGCGCATTACCATTCAGATATGATTTCTAGCGAACTCTATGCCCTTTTTCCCGATCTTCACGTTCAAGAGCCGGATTGGAATGTTTTGTATGCTGAAAAGAAAAATGCTATGTTGACGTTTGTGGCGGAAGGTAACGTTCAGCTTATGCCAGGGGTCAAGGAGCTGCTCATTGCTTTGAAAGAGCATGGCAAGCGATGCTGTGTTGTCACACACTCTCCAAGCGATCTTGTGGCTGATATTCGCCGTCAGCAACCCATTTTAGACAATATCCCCTTGTGGATTACGCGCCACGATTATAAGGAGCCCAAGCCGTCACCAGAATGTTATCTTAAGGCCATAGAGCTATATGCAGGGCCAGATGATGCCGTTGTCGGTTTTGAAGACTCTCCTCGCGGGTTGCGCGCCCTTATGGGGACAAGGGCCACTTCTGTGCTAGTTTGTCAGGTAGGCTACCCAGAGATTGATGCTTTTGTTGCAGCTGGAGCTCGACACTTACATTCATTCTTACCGCTGATTGAGCCAACCGCTAGCACTCTAGGGTGTGTCTCTATTTGATGATAGCCCCCCATTAATTTGGCAGCATTCAGCTCAACCAAATTAATGGGGGATGCTAAGCTTTCATTTCACTCTTTTTTATTTCATCCTGCTTAGAGTCGCTCTTCAACTGCCCTTGAAAGTCTTTTCACTAGATAAGTGGGGTTTTAGAAGCAGTTACAGCCTTAAGTTCTATTTACTTTTATGGAGTTTTTGGTACCCTGGTATTGAGAAAATACTTCAGCTCCAGGATTCTTATGGCTACCATGACTCCATTCACTCCTCAACGTCCACTGCGCGCGGTTCGACCTCAGAGAAGATACTTGCCGCCACAGCCGGATATGACGAGGGTAGCAGCAATTATTCTAGGAGGAGGTGCGGGCACGCGACTATATCCTTTGACATTGACGCGCTGTAAGCCGGCCATTAGTTTTGGGGGGCGCTATCGCTTAATCGATGTGCCAATTTCAAATTCGATCAACTCTGGTTGCCATAAAATTTTTGTGGTCACTCAATTTCTCTCCTCTTCGCTCCACCAGCACATCTTTCGCACCTATCGCCACGATATTTTTAACTCAGGCTTCTTAGAGCTGCTCTCATGTGAGCAGACACCTTCACGCAGAGGGTGGTTTGAAGGCACAGCAGATGCCGTGCGGCAGAATATGGATTATTTTTTAGAAGTTCCGGTCGATTACTTTTTAATCCTCTCAGGCGATCAGCTTTACAGTATGGATTACCGCGAGATGGTTGACTTTGCCAAAGAAACTAATGCTGATGTTGTGGTGGCGACGTTGCCAATAGCCGAAAAAGACTGTTCGCGCATGGGCGTTATGAAGATCGACGCTTCCCAGATGATTACAGATTTTATTGAAAAACCGCAAGATCAGCGAACGATTGATGCTATGCGCGTCGATGATCAGACAAAAAGCCTACTTTCAGGCTCTGAGCAGTGTCACCACTTAGCATCGATGGGGATATATCTTTTTAAGCGCGATGTGCTGCTCAACTTGTTGAATGAGGATTTGAGGGAAGATTTTGGCAAACATTTACTTCCAACCGTCATCGCTAAGGGCAACGCTGCAGCCTATATCTTTAATGGCTATTGGGAAGATATCGGCACGATTGAGTCATTTTTTAATGCCAATATGGCCCTGACAGATCCCAATCCATTGTTTGATTGCTACGATGAGGAACGCCCCATTTACGCTACGCGCCACAATTTACCGGGGCCTAAAATTTTTAACACCAAAGTTTCTAATAGCATCCTTTGTGAGGGGTGCATTGTGGAGGCCAAAGAGTTGACCCATACCATCTTAGGGCCGCGCGCTATTGTCAAAGAAAATACCGTGCTGCAAGATACCTACGTGATGGGAAGCGACTATTTCACACCGCCGATAGAAAGCAGCCGCCTGCCTAGGCAGCTATATATTGGGCGCAACTGCGTTATCCGCAAAGCAATCATCGACAAAAATGCCTGCATCGGTGACAATGTGCAGCTCATCAATCAACACGACCTTAATCACTACGATGGGCAACATGTCAGCATTCGCGATGGTGTGATTATCGTACAGAGGGGAGCGACC
>JAVBSF010000126.1:0-8961 GCA_031556925.1 Pararhizobium sp. | reverse complement strand
CGCTATATCCTGGTAGCGCCGAATGCCCATGCCGTTCAGCACCTGCTCCAGCTTCGGGCCGATGCCCGCAATCTTCTTCAGGTCGTCCGCCGCCGTTTCGACCACCCGCGCCGCAGGCTTGCTGCTGCGCTTTGGCTTGACCGGCTTCTCGGCCACCGTGGCCTTTTCAACCGGCACAGCTTTTACGACCGCTTCAACCTTCGGCGCCTTGACCGAAACCGATGGCTCGACCTCTTGGTCCGAAACCTTCTCCGCGCCAGCGCCTGCCTTCTGCGCCGCTTCCGACATGCCCTGCATCGCGCCGAACATCACGCCGGCAAAATGGCTGGTAACGCCGAAACCGATCGCCGTTGCCGCAGCGATCGCGGCCACCGGATGCTGCATCAGCGGATGAAGCGGCGCCACCGGCACATCCTTCATCCACTCACCGAAGCCGAACGGATCGCCGGCCGAACCGGAGGCGGATGAAGGTCCTGCACCGGTTTCCACCGATCCTGTCCCCTGCCCGCTTTCCCGCTTCGGCCCAGCCATGTTTCTTACTCCGCTGCCTCCAGAACCGCGCCATGCGAGCTTGCATTGCGCGTATATTCGTCGATGCGCTTTTCCATTTCCGGACGGAAGTTGCGGATCAGGCCCTGGATCGGCCATGCGGCCGCGTCGCCCAGTGCGCAGATCGTGTGACCTTCCACCTGCTTCGTCACGTCAAACAGCATGTCGATTTCGCGCTTCTGGGCGCGGCCCTGAACCATGCGTTCCATCACGCGCATCATCCAGCCCGTGCCTTCGCGGCACGGCGTGCACTGGCCACAGCTTTCGTGCTTGTAGAAAGCAGCCAGACGCCAGATGGCCTTGATGATGTCCGTGGACTTGTCCATGACGATGATCGCGGCCGTACCGAAGGACGACTTGACGTCACGCATGCCGTCGAAATCCATCGGGGCGTCGATGATGTTTTCTGCCGTAACGACCGGGCAGGACGAACCGCCGGGGATAACAGCCAGACGATTGTCCCAGCCGCCACGGATACCGCCACAGTGACGCTCGATCATCTCGCGGAAGGGCGTGCCCATCGCGTCTTCGAAGGTGCAGGGACGGTTGACGTGGCCGGAAACCATGAACAGCTTCGTGCCGACATTGTTCGGACGGCCGATACCGGAGAACCAGCCGGCGCCGCGACGCAGGATCGTCGGGGCAACGGCGATGGATTCGACGTTGTTGACGGTCGTCGGGCAGCCATAGAGACCCATGTTGGCCGGGAACGGCGGCTTCAGGCGCGGCTGGCCCTTCTTGCCTTCAAGGCTTTCGAGCAGCGCGGTTTCTTCACCGCAGATGTAAGCGCCGGCGCCGTGATGAACGAAGATGTCCATGTCCCAGCCGAGCTTGTTGTTCTTGCCGAGCAGGCCGGCGTCATAGCATTCGTCGATCGCCGCCTGCAGCGCTTCGCGTTCGCGCATATATTCGCCGCGAACATAGATATAGGCGGTGTGCGCACCCATGGCGAAGCTCGCGACGACGCAGCCTTCGATCAGCGTATGCGGATCGTGGCGCATGATGTCGCGGTCTTTACAGGTGCCCGGCTCGGACTCGTCGGCATTGACGACGAGATAGTGCGGACGACCGTCGCTTTCCTTCGGCATGAAGGACCACTTCAGACCGGTCGGGAAGCCTGCACCACCACGACCGCGAAGACCGGACGCCTTCATCTCGTTGATGATCCAGTCACGACCCTTTTCGAGTATCTGCTTGGTGCCATCCCAATGGCCGCGGCTCATGGCGCCCTTCAGCGACTTGTCGTGAAGGCCATAGAGGTTGGTAAAAATGCGATCTTTATCGGCGAGCATGTCTAAACCTCTTTACCGCGGCTTCTTGCCGAAAACTTTGATGTATTCGGCTTCGCCGCCCTTGGCCAGAGCCTTGGCTTGCTTGACCCAGTCGTCACGATCGATACGGCCCTTGAAGTTCAGGTAGCCGTCGACCCATTCGCGCTCGGCCTTCTTCCAGCCAGCAACCTGGGTGAACGTGAAGATGCCGAGTTCATGCAGGATGCCTTCGATCTTCGGACCAACGCCGGAGATCAGCTTCAGGTCATCAACCGCAGCAGGACGTTCGATGCCGGCAGGACGGTTCTTGTCTTCCAGAGAAGGCTTGGCAACAGCGGCGGCCTTCTTGGCCGGCGCTTCGGCAACAATGCCGGTATCCTTGTTGTCGCCTTCGGCCTTTGCATTGGCGGCAGCAGAGGCCTTGGCCGTCGCCGGCGTCTTCACGGCCGGATTGGTCTCGTCGGCAGCCGTCTTGGCGCGTCCGGCATTGGACGGCGGAATCGACACGGCCTCAGCGACGGCTTCAACCGGCGCGGCTTCCGTAACCTGATTGCGCTGCGGAGCCGGCGTTTCGGTCAGCGTCGTTACACCGCCGACGGGGGCCGAGAAAATGCGGTCGATCTGCGGACCAGGGGTAATATCCTTGCCCTTGCCTGCATCGAAACGGTCGATAATGTATTCGAGCTGCGGAACCGTCAGATCTTCGTAGCTGTCCTTGAAAATCATCACCATCGGCGCGTTCACGCAGGCGCCCTGACATTCGACTTCTTCCCAGGAAAGCGTGCCGCTCTCGTTCTGGGTCAGCGGCTCAGGATGGATACGACGCTTGCAGAGGCTGATCAGCTCTTCCGAGCCGCGCAGCATGCAGGGCGTGGTGCCACAGACCTGAATATGGGCGCGCGTGCCGACCGGCTTCAGCTGGAACTGGGTATAGAACGTCGCGACTTCGAGGACACGGATATAGGCCATGCCCAGCATGTCGGCGACCGATTCGATCGCAGCCTTGGTCACCCAGCCATCCTGCTCCTGCGCCCGCATCAGAAGCGGAATCACGGCGGATTGCTGACGGCCTTCCGGATATTTCTTGATCGTGGCTTGTGCCCACGCCACATTTTCACCCTTGAAGGCAAAGCTTTGCGGCTGGACGCTATCCTCGGCTAGTCGACGAACGGACATAATTCCCGAACCTTATCAGTTAATCGAACCGCACCGCGACTTCGTCAGGGAGACGAACTCACAGGCATAGGCCGATTTTTCTTTCTGCAAAAATACGATGTAGCGCTGACCGTTCTGTACGGCAGCCTTTATCTCGTAACCCTTGGCAAGCAAGCCGCCCATGCCGCTCCCGGACGTGCTGCTGTTCACGTCGCTCGACGCCTCGCCCGTATCCTGGGCAAGAGCGGAACCCGCGATCAGCATTCCGAGAAGCGTGAGGGCGGCAAAACGCATCAGCGGTCTACCTCACCGAACACGATGTCGAGCGAACCGAGGATCGCCGAAACGTCCGCCAGCTGGTGTCCCCGACAGATGTAATCCATGGCCTGAAGATGGGCGTAGCCCGGCGCGCGGATCTTGCAACGGTAAGGCTTGTTGGTGCCGTCGGAGACGAGATAGACGCCGAATTCGCCCTTCGGCGCCTCAACGGCGGCATAAGCTTCGCCAGCCGGCACGTGATAGCCTTCGGTGTAAAGCTTGAAGTGGTGTATCAGCGCTTCCATCGAGCGCTTCATCTCGCCACGCTTCGGCGGAACGACCTTGCCGTCGAGAGACGAGACCGGGCCAACCTTGGCATTGCCGAGCAGGCGATCGACGCACTGCCGCATGATCTTGGCGGATTCGCGCATTTCGATCATGCGGATCAGGTAACGGTCGTAGCAGTCGCCGTTCTTGCCGATCGGAATATCGAAATCGAGCTCCGAATAGCACTCATAGGGCTGCGACTTGCGCAGGTCCCAGGCAGCACCCGAACCACGAACCATGACGCCCGAGAAACCCCAGGCCCAGGCATCGTCAAGGCTGACGACGCCGATATCGACGTTGCGCTGCTTGAAGATGCGGTTTCCGGTCAGAAGCGTGTCGATGTCATCGACAGTCTTCAGGAACGGATCGATCCACTTGCCGATATCCTCGACCAGTTCATGCGGCAAATCCTGATGGACGCCACCCGGACGGAAATAGGCGGCGTGCATGCGGGCGCCACAGGCACGCTCATAGAACACCATCAGCTTTTCACGCTCTTCGAAACCCCAGAGCGGCGGCGTCAGCGCGCCAACGTCCATAGCCTGCGTCGTGACGTTCAGGAGGTGCGACAGGATGCGGCCGATTTCCGAGTAGAGGACGCGGATCAGCTGGCCGCGGATCGGAACCTCGGTGCCCGTCAGCTTCTCGACGGCCAGCGCGAAGGCATGCTCCTGATTCATCGGCGCCACGTAGTCGAGGCGGTCGAAATAGGGCACGGCCTGCAGATAGGTCTTCGTCTCGATCAGCTTCTCGGTACCGCGGTGAAGCAGGCCGATATGCGGATCGACGCGCTCGACCAACTCGCCATCCAGCTCGAGCACGAGACGAAGAACGCCGTGCGCCGCCGGATGCTGAGGTCCGAAGTTGATGTTGAAATTGCGGACGTTGTGTTCGTTCATACCGCTTGCTCCAAGCCTTTATGCCACCTCATCGGCAGCATCGGCTTCCTTTCCTTATTGCTTCGCTTTTTCGTCGCCGGGAAGCACATAATCAGTACCTTCCCATGGGGACATAAAATCGAAGTTCCGGAATTCTTGCTTCAATTCCACGGGCTCATAAATGACGCGCTTAACTTCATCGTCGTAACGAACCTCGACGAAACCGGTGGTCGGGAAATCCTTGCGCAGCGGGTAACCTTCGAAACCGTAGTCGGTCAGAATGCGACGCAGATCCGGATGGCCGGTGAACAGGATGCCGTACATGTCGTAGGCTTCGCGCTCGAACCAGTCAGCGCCCGGATAGACGGAGCAAGCCGACGGAACCGGCTGATCTTCGCCGGTTGCAAGCTTGACGCGGATGCGCAGGTTCTGCTTCGGGGACAGCATGTGGTAGACGACATCAAAGCGCTCGGCGCGCTGCGGCCAGTCCACACCACAGATATCGGTGAAATTCACAAAGCCACAACGGGCGTCGTCGCGCAGGAAGGTCAGGAGCTCGATAACGCCTTCAGCGGTCGTCGTCAGCGTCAACTCGCCGAAAGCAACAACCGCGTCAGATACCAGCGCGCCCCGCATTTCGCGGATGTAGCCGGAAAGCTCGTTCAGGACTTCACTCATCGTTCTGGTCCCCTGCCCTTAGCGCTCGATCGTGCCGGTGCGGCGGATCTTCTTCTGCAGCAGCAGAACGCCGTAAAGCAGCGCTTCTGCCGTGGGAGGACAGCCCGGCACGTAGATGTCTACCGGCACAACGCGGTCACAACCACGAACCACCGAATAGGAATAATGATAGTAGCCGCCGCCGTTTGCGCAGGAGCCCATCGAGATGACGTAACGCGGCTCCGGCATCTGGTCGTAGACCTTGCGCAGAGCGGGCGCCATCTTGTTGGTGAGCGTGCCGGCAACGATCATGACATCGGACTGACGCGGCGAAGCGCGCGGCGCAAAACCGAAGCGCTCGACGTCGTAACGCGGCATCGAAAGCTGCATCATCTCCACGGCGCAGCAGGCAAGACCGAAGGTCATCCACAGCAGCGAACCGGTACGGGCCCAGTTGATCAGCTCATCGGTGGAGGTGACCAGAAAACCCTTGTCGGCGAGCTCGTTGTTGATCTCGCCGAAGAACTTGTCGTTGCTGCCGATCGGCTTGCCGGTCGAGGGATCGATGATCCCCTTCGGCGCCTGGGCAACGAGCGGGGTGGTGGTTGCTACTCCCATTCGAGTGCTCCCTTCTTCCATTCATAGATAAAGCCGATGGTCAGCACACCAAGGAAGACCATCATGGACCAGAAACCGAACCAGCCCATGTCCTTGAACGAAACCGCCCACGGGAAGAGGAAGGCAACTTCCAGGTCGAAGATGATGAACAGGATCGACACCAGATAGAAGCGGATGTCGAACTTCATGCGGGCGTCGTCGAACGAGTTGAAGCCGCATTCGTAAGCCGAGAGCTTTTCGGAGTCAGGCGCCTTGTGAGCAACGGCGAACGGCGCAATCAGAAGCGCCAGGCCGATAACGAGGGATATGCCGATGAAGATAGCGATCGGAATATAGGAACCGAGAAGGTCTGTCATTGTATCCGTCCCTGCCTGCGGCGGGCGCTGGAGAAGCGCGAAAGCCAAAGCCGCAAGCCGAAAATATGTTGCAACGCAGGTGTCGTTATCGCAGCCGGAGCGCCGGTGCAAGCCTTGAGAAAGGTTTTCATCGCCTCAAGTCAAGGTAATGAAAACCATGCAAAACGTAGCACCCCCGGCAAGTCTGCGCAAACCCCTAAAAATCAACAAATAAAGGCAGTTCTCATATTTGCTGCACCGCAAAAGTAGACAGTAAAACTCAAGAAAAATTGAACGAATTACCTCTACTCGGGACACGCATGGAATCAGCGCGCGGAAGGTGCGGGCCGTCCGTGAGGAAACTCCTGACCACCTCGAATACCACCTCCAACCCGGCCGCCATGCCCCCCCTTTCGCAAGCCCGGTCAGCCTCGCGAAAGGAGACGATGCGATCCTTCGTCAATGACTGCAAATCACCCGTTTCGGTCGATGCCACTGGCAATTCTAGCGATCGACGGATTGCAACCGTGACGTTACTCCTCAGCATGAAGGAGACCACTGTCATGATGCCCATAACGATTCGCATCCACACCCTTGCGATGGGTGACGCGATCGGCAAGCCTGCCCTTCTGACATCGATCGGCCTGCGCGAAACCCTGCTTGAAGCGCTCGACTACGACGAAGCCCGCGTGAACTATGTCTGCCGGCAGGTGGAGGAAACCGGAACCTACGAACTCTGCGACCAGTCCAGTGACTCGACCTACAAGATCGAGAAAATCCTGCACGCCTGAAACGGCGGGCCTGGGGCCGATTGTCCTGCATTTTTTGCCCGTCACACACCCGCACGGAATCGAAACGGCTTGCCTTGCAGCCGTCGAAGCCTAAACTTTTCGGCACACGGACCAGATCATCATCCGCCATCGGAGCAGACAATGGCGACACTCGATTCTCCGGCTGAAATCTACGATCAGATTTTCGACGCGCTGCTGATGTGTCCCGAGGGAGACTGGCTCGAAATCCACCTCCATGCAGATGTCGATGAAAACTCCGTCGGCCTTACGGCCGATTACCGAACAGCGGACGGCGCTGCGGAAAATCTGGATGTGAGCAAGCTCGACCATTCGGTCTCGAAGGCGATCCGCAATCTTCGACGAATCATGACGAGCAATAACGGAATCGGATGGAACAAGGCGCATTTCCTGCTCAAACGATCCGGCGAATATTCCGTGGGATTCGATTGAAGAACGGAGGGCAAATATCTGCCCTACAATGATAATTCTATCAATGTCAGGAAATAAATGGCGCGAGTGACGGGGCTCGAACCCGCGACCTCCGGCGTGACAGGCCGGCACTCTAACCGACTGAGCTACACCCGCGCACTATGGACAGGAAGATCCGGAACTGCGCTTTAAACGCTTTCCCTGAAAGTGGCGCGAGTGACGGGGCTCGAACCCGCGACCTCCGGCGTGACAGGCCGGCACTCTAACCGACTGAGCTACACCCGCACTTCACTTCAGGCATTCCGGATGCTTTCGCATCCTCTCGAAGCGGCTTGCCGTTTCGATGAGCGGCTAACTACGGGGTTCGTCTTTTAGTGTCAAGCAGGTTTGGAGACAAAACCATGACAGCCGGCAAATTGTTTCCACAGCCTTGGCGTGATGCCTCCTGTCAGCGTGTCGCTACCCGCCCTGAAGCGCGCGGCGCCATCAGGGATTCCCAAAAAGCCATCCTGACTTTTCCACAGCCGGCGCCTGAAGCGATCCAAACCTCCCGCCCCAGAGAACAGCTCTGGTTCGCCCGCTGCTGCCTGTTTGCAAGGCAAGCGAACGCAACGCCTCACACCACCGCGCTATTTATCCCAGTCGCAAACACGTCGTCGAAAAAGCAAAAAAGTCGAAAAAATCATGAAAACGCTCTTGCGGTTTCCGTCTGATCCGCATAGATCACGGCCATCGACGCGGCAGACACATCGGTTCTGACCCCGCGGCGGGCGATTAGCTCAGTTGGTAGAGCGCCTCGTTTACACCGAGGATGTCGGGAGTTCGAGTCTCTCATCGCCCACCATTTTATCCCATTAAAATCATTTGAAACCCTTGCGCCACAAGGGTTTTTGGCAATATTGACGTCACAAACCGCGTCACAAATGGGTTTGATATGGCTGGCAGGCCGCAACACTGGAAAGAACGTAACGGGCGCTATTCGGCTCGAATCGTCATCCCTCCCCAACTCCGGCCCTATCTCGACAATCGCGCCGAACTCGAAATTCAGCTTGTCGGCGACCGTCGCACGGCGCTTCGGAACCATGCCGCTGCGGTTGCTTCGATCCAGCGACAGATAACCGATTCCGATCAGCTTATGTTGGTGGGTGTTCCACGAAAGGAAGCCCGGCGACGGGTGCAGCCGAAGATCGATGCCATGATAGCGTCATGGAAAACGCAAAAATCATAGCCGTCTATCGTCTGGACAAGGCGCACGACTGGCGGTGTCACGGACTAATTGTTTCAATTCATCAAGGGTCAAACACGTCTTCTTCCTGTGAACCATTCGGTGGCAATTAGAACATAGCATCGCAAGATCATTGATCGTCGTCGGCGCGGAGATGCCTTCTCTACCGCTGATTGGATCAATGTGATGACACTCGATATACCCGCGCCCATGCGCACCGTAGACTTTCTCAAATTCAAACCCGCATCCCTGACAAATAGGCGCATAGTGAAGCTTTGCAGCCTTCACGATCGCTTGGCTACGAAGAAGAAAGCTTGCCTCTCTATATTGACGTTCACCTTCTAGCGCGAAGCCCTCTAGCTCTGCCGCGACAGCATCCACATTGTCTATCGTCGTGAAACTAATATAGCCAAGCCGCTCCAAGGCAGACCGTGCTGTCGAGTATCGAAGCGACGCAATATCATCTGA
>JAVBSF010000352.1:0-6223 GCA_031556925.1 Pararhizobium sp. | reverse complement strand
CGTCGGCGCCGCGGGGCGCGGGTCGGCGGCCCCCCCCCCCCCCCCCCCCACCCCGCCACAACGAAATGCGCGCGCCGGAACGCGGATTTTCCGGTGAACTCTTGGAGACGTCACCATGCTCGCGCCAGAATTTACACAAGACAAAGCCAAAGGCGACCGCATCGACCAGTTGATCGCCACCCACAAGCCCGGCCATGGCCTTGCCCGGCCGTTCTATCTCGATCCGGAGATTTACGCCCGCGATCTGGAACGCGTCTTTTATCGCCACTGGCACTGTGTCGCCCATGAGAGCGTGATCCCCAACGTAAACGATTTCGAGGTCTTCCGTATGGCCTCGGAGCAGGTGATCGTCACCCGTCATGCCGATGGCTCGATCCATGCGATGCTGAATGTTTGTCGCCATCGCGGCGCCGAGGTTTGCACCAAGGACAAGGGCAATGCCCGCGCCTTCGTCTGTCCCTACCACGCCTGGACTTACGGCAACGACGGCGCGCTGAAGGCGGCGCGGCTGATGCCGAAGGATTTCAAGCGCGAGGATCACGGCCTGAAGAAGCTGCACGTTCGCGTCGTCGAAGGGCTGATCTTCATCTCCTTCGCCGAAACGCCGCTCGATTTCTCCGAAGTCGAGAACCTGCTGCATGCGACCTGCGGCCAATATGGCTGGGCCAATGCCAAGGTGGCTCATCGTCAGTCCTATCCGGTCGACGCCAACTGGAAGCTTGCTGTCGAAAACTATGTCGAGTGCTACCATTGCGGCCCGGCGCATCCGGAATATTCGCAGACCCACGCGCTGGAACAGCCGCTGCATATGATCGAGGCGCTGAACGCGGCGATGGAGGAGCGCACCTGCGCGCTCGGTATTCAGGTCGGCTCCGGCGATCACTGGCAGACATCGGCAAACGGCAGGGAAACCATCCATGCCTTCCGTTACGCGCTTTACGATGGGGTAAAGACCGGCAGCCAGGACGGCTCGCCGCTGAGCACGCTGATGGGCCGTTTCACCGAATTCGACGGCGGCGTGACCTCCGTGCATCTCGGCGGCACCTCGTTCCTCGTCTGCTATCCCGATCACGGCATGATCTACCGCTTCATTCCCAAGGGGCCGGAAGCCTGCGAGATGGAGCTGATCTGGCTCGTCAATGGCGCAGCGGAAGAGGGCAGGGATTACGATCTTGACAGGCTGAAATGGCTCTGGACCGTCACGACCGACGAGGACAAGGCGATCATCGAGCACACCTCGCGCGGTGTGCGCTCGAATTTCTTCGTGCCCGGCCCGATCGCGCCGATGGAACAGAACGAGCTGCGCTACATCAACTGGTATCTGGACGAACTCAGCCGACCGGTCTGAGGCTCAGCGATTATGTCCGACGATACCCTCGATCCGCGTTGTCCAGCGGGGCGTGCGCAGCGCGGTGCCGAGCCGCTTGGGGAAGGTGAAGAAGGTGCTGATATCATGGGTCTCTCCCGGCGGAACGCGGGCGAGGATCAGCGCCGTATCCTCGCCGATCAGCCGGCAGGGATGTTCCGCGCATTCTTCGAGAATGGCCGTCAGCCGGAAGTAATCGAGAAAGGCGCCGCTTTTGTTGACGACGGTGCCGGTCGCCCGGAAGCTGAGATCGGTGCCGTTACGCTCGAATTGCATGTTTTCCAGCGCCAGCTCTTCCGGCTTGATGACCGGGGCCGGGCTCGGAGCCGAGACCGGCTCGGGAGAGGAGCGGTTGTCGTCCGTCAGCCAGACGGTGAAGGCGACGCCGAGGCCGATTGCCACCAGGATGCTCAGAACCGGCTCGGCAAAACGGCGAAACCGCGACGAGCGCATGGCGAAATAGACGATGAGAACGCCCGCCAGCGCAGGAATTATCCAGATCATTCAAAAGCCTCCCGGTTCAATATAGGGAGCGCAGGCGGGTGAGGGAAGCGGGAGCCTTGCCCTATCAACGATTTCGGTGATCAGCCGGAACAATGCGGCAGAGCTGTCGTTTCCTGTGGGTCGACGAACGACACACCACCAAACGGAGGATGACGACATGGCCCAGAAAGGGTTGGAAGATCTGTTCTACGACATGCTCAAGGATGTCTATTATGCCGAGCGCAAAATCCTGAAAGCACTGCCGAAAATGGCCAAGGGCGCTCAGAGCCCCAAGCTCAAGGCCGCCTTCGAGAAACATCGCGACGAAACCGAGGGACAGGTAGAACGCCTGCAGCAAGTGTTCGAAATCTTCGGCAAGCGCGCCGTCGGCAAGACGTGTCCCGCCATCGATGGCATCGTCGAGGAAGGCGAGGAAATTCTTGAGGAATTTGCAGGCTCCCCGGCAATCGACGCTGGCCTTCTGGCAACCGCCCAGGCCGTCGAGCATTATGAAATGGCCCGCTACGGCACGCTGAAGACCTGGGCCGGCATGCTGGGTCTCAAGGACGCCGTCAAGCTGCTCGACGAAACCTTGCAGCAGGAAGGCAAGACCGACCACGACCTGACGGCGCTTGCCGAAACGACCGTCAATGCGACGGCCATGAAAAAGGCCGCCTGATCGATCGCATCGGCGGGATACATCTCATCGGGGAGATACGAGGGCGACCGGCATGCCGGTCGCCTTTCTCATTTCAGGCTGATCCAGTAGGCGCCGCGGAAGGGAACGGCGGCAAAGCGCTCATTGATGTCCTTCAGGCTTGCGTCGGGATCGATATCGGCGAAGAGGTCGGGGCGCAGCCAGTGCGCGAAGGCTTCGGCCGCGAGGATATTGAGCGGAACGGCGTTGAAGAAATTCCAGAGCCCATGCACCCGCCCCTCGCGCACGCCCTTCAGATTGGCGAGGACAGGGCTTTTGACGGCGTCTCCAAGTGTGCGGCGGGCTTCTTCCTGCGTGACGCCGGGGCCGACGAAGAAACCGCTATAGGTGCTTCCGGGCGAGGCTGTGGCGATATAGACCTCCGGGTCGGCGGCGATCAGGAACTCGCTGCTGACCGTGCCACCCTGCGGCGGCAGGTTCCTGCTGTCGGCGATGTTGCGGCTGCCGGTGATCCCGATGAATTCGCCGAGCCCGCTGACGCCATAGGCATAGCAGCAGCGATCGGGATTGGGATAGGCGTCCAGAAGCACGGTCGGGCCGGGCCCGGCATGGGCGGCGACGCGGTCGGTGATCGTCTTCAGGTGCGCTTCATAAAAATCGGCGAAGGCATTGGCCTGTTCCTCGCGATCCAGCACGCGGCCGAGCAGGCGCATAGTAACGGGCGTGTTTTTCAGCGGATCGCCGTTGAAATCGACCACGATCACCGGCACGCCGATGCTTTCCATATAGTCGATCGCCCGCTTGCCGGTTTCGGTGCTGGCCTGCCAGTTGGCGAGGATGGCGAGATCGGCGTCGAGCGTCAGGATGGTTTCCATCGACAGACTTTCGCCCATGCCGTTGCCGATGATCGGGACATCGGCAAGCTTGGGAAACTTTTCGACGAAATCCTTGTAGATCTCCGGATTGTAGTCCTTCATGTCGGCGGACCAGCCGGCGAGCAGGCTGACGGGATCGGGATCGATGAGCGACAGCGCGATCAGGTCGAAGCCCGTGCCGAGCAGCACCGCCTTCGGCTTCGCCTTGATGGTGACGCTACGGCCGGCCGCATCGGTCACCGTCACGGGCCAGTGTTCTTCCGCCTGAGACGGCAAGGCGAACCCCAGCATGAGGACGAAGAAGGCGACGAGGAAACGGATCACGTTATTGCTTTCTTTGATCGGGAAGGGCGCAGAGTTCGCCGCAGCTCGGGATGCCCGGCAGCAGATAGCGCAGGCAACAAACCTTGCGCCGACAGAGCGTCTGCTCCCCTTCGGCTTCGTGCCGCAGGCAACCCCGGAAGGGATTGAGTGTGCCATCGGGCAGGAACTGCTCTTCGAAGAGTGCGCGCGAGGCCCATTTGCCGGCGTCGGACGCTTCTCCCTGCGCCGTGGCGTTGAAGGCGTAGTCGATATAGACGGCCGCATTGTTCCAGGCGAGCCTCGGGGCGATACCGCACTGGTTCTTCAAATGCTGGACGATGGGGGTCAGATGGTCGCGCACCAGGGGCGCGACGAAGGACAGGAGATCGTCGTTGCCGTCCTCGCTCCACGCTCCCTCGCCCGCCAGCCCGAAGGCGCGCGGCAAGCCATCCTCGCTAAGCGCGATGGACATGGCATCCATGTTGACGGGCAGGGCCTGATGGAACCGCCGCGCGACGATATAGGGAATGGTGAGCGCGGAGAAATAATAGAGCGACCACATGGAGGCGACGGCCCGCCGGTCTGCGCCGCTCTTGTTTTGCGCATAGGTTTCCAGCGCCCCGGCGAAGGCGCCGGAGGCGAAGAAGTCCTTAAGCGAGGTCGCGCCTGCCAACTCGCCGGAGAGCATCATCTTCTCGCCGCACCAGGCATGCTCGCCGGAAAAAACCGCCTTCAGGCCGGGCGGACCGAATGCGGTTTTCGTGTCGAGTGAGGAGGCAAGGCTCAAGGGATCACCGGGCTCGAACGACAGCCGCGCGGGCATATGCCGTTCATCGAGATGAAAAGATGATTTTCCCTATCAAGAATTCAGGGTGGAAATCAATCCGTTTCGTTTGTCGGAGCCGCTTGATCGTCCCCTCTCCCCGCCTGTGGGGAGAGGGAAAACTCCATCAGCCGTGGTTGATCATGATGTGGCGGACGGCGGTGTAGTCTTCCAGCGCGTAGATCGACATATCCTTGCCGTAGCCCGACTGCTTGACGCCGCCATGGGGCATCTCGTTGGTCAGCATGAAGTGGGTGTTGATCCAGGTGCAGCCGTATTGCAGGCGGGAAGCCGCCTTCATCGCCTTGGAAATATCCTTGGTCCAGACGGAGGAGGCCAGGCCATAATCGCTGTCGTTCGCCCAGCGCACCGCTTCGCCGTCTTCCCTGAAGCGGGTGACGGAGACGACCGGGCCGAAGACCTCGCGGCGGACGATTTCGTCATCCTGCGTCGCGCCGGCAACGACGGTCGGCTGGAAGTAGAAGCCATCATTGCTGCCGAGTGCGCCGCCGGTGGCGATCTGGATGTGCTTTTGCTCGGTGGCGCGCTCGACGAAGCTTGCGACCCGGTCGCGCTGGCGCTTGGAGATCAGCGGGCCGATCTCGTTTTCGGTGTCGTCGGCCTGATTGTACTTGATGGTCGAAACGGCGGCGGAGAGGTCGGCGACCAGCTTCTCGTAGATGCCGTCCTGTGCATAGATGCGGCAGGCGGCGGTGCAGTCCTGGCCGGCATTGTAATAGCCGAAGGTGCGGATACCGTTGACGACGGCTTCGAGGTCGGCGTCGTCATAGACGATGACCGGGGCCTTGCCGCCGAGTTCCAGATGGGTGCGCTTGACGGTCTTGGCGGCGGCCTGCAGCACCTTCTTGCCGGTGGCAATATCGCCGGTGATCGAGACCATACCGATCTTCGGATGATTGATCAGCGCGTTGCCGACGGTTTCGCCGCGGCCGAGGATGATGTTGACGACGCCTTCCGGGAGGATGCCGGCGAGGAGCTTCGCCATTTTCAGGGCTGTCAGCGGTGTCTGTTCGGAGGGCTTGAAGACGACGGTGTTGCCGCCGGCAATCGCCGGTGCCAGCTTCCAGGCCATCATCATCAGCGGATAGTTCCATGGCGCGATCGAGCCGATGATGCCGACCGGATCGCGGCGGATCATCGAGGTATGACCGGCGAGATATTCGCCCGCGACCGGCGCGTGCATGGAGCGGATGGCGCCGGCGAAGAAGCGCCAGCAGTCGACGATGGCCGGCAGTTCGTCATTGCGCACGGCATTGATCGGCTTGCCGCAGTTGAGCGCTTCCAGCGCCGCGAAGGCATCGGCTTCGCTTTCGATGGCGTCGGCGATCTTCAGGAGATAGCCGGAGCGCTCTGCCGGTGTCGTGGCGGCCCAGCTGTCGAAGGCCTTTTCGGCGGCGTCGATCGCAGCTTCGATCTGGCTGTAGGATGCTTCCGGCAGATCGATGATCTTGCCGCCGGTGCGCGGGTTGAGGATCTGTTCCTCGGCTTCCGTGCCCGCTTCGCAGCGCGAGCCGATCAGGAGTTCGGTATCCATTTTTGTTCTCCCTTGTTCATTTTCCGGCACCGGCGATCTGGTCGCCGTCGCGGGTGAGGTAATAGGCCGCCAGGATCGGCAGGAAGGTCACGAGCACGACCACCATGGCGACGACATTGGTAACGGGGCGCTGGCGCGGGCGGATCAGCTCTTCCAGCAT
>JAVBSF010000341.1:0-5928 GCA_031556925.1 Pararhizobium sp. | reverse complement strand
AGCTCAAGCGCATCGGTCATTTCCTCGTCTCCAGTCGGTATCGCCGGACTTCACCCGGTCTGTTCCCATTCCACCCGTCATGACAAATACAAGTTTCCTTGTCGAGCCGGGATGCGACCTGCACCATCAGCATTTGCGCATCACATCATGCTTGTTGGCGCGAGCATTATATGACTTTAACGTAAACGTCAAAATTTGCGAACCATCTTTGCCTTGCTTTTGGCGCAACCCTGTGCGACGAGCCAGCATCATCCGCGCGCAAGCGCATCGCGGCCTGCCGCGAGGGGAAAATCCCATATCATTCATTCTTGCCACGGCAGCACATCATCGCGATCTTGCGGTTCGAAGGTGCGCCGGGCCATGCCATTGAACCGTCCAGGAGACACGACATGACCAAAGCGCTCGGCTTCGATTTCGGGACGACAAACTCCGTCCTGTCGGCATCGCGGGGCGAGACCACCCAGTCTCTCATCTTCACCAGCGCCGCCGGCACCGGTGACTCGATGCGCACCGCGCTCTCCTTCATGAAACACCCGCAGCTTGGCGCTTCCGCGCTGAAGATCGAGGCCGGTCAGGCGGCGATCCGCGAGTTCATCGACAATCCCGGTGACGTGCGCTTCCTGCAGTCTATCAAGACCTTTGCCGCCAGTCCCTTGTTCCAGGGCACGCTGGTCTTCGCCAAGCGCCAGAACTTCGAGGATCTGATGCGCGCTTTCGTCAGCCGTATCGCCGACTACGCCGGCACTGGCTGGCAGGACGACTACAAACGGCTCGTCGTCGGCCGCCCGGTGACCTTTGCCGGCAGCAATCCGGATGAGGCATTGGCGCTGGACCGCTACAACAAGGCGCTCGCCAGCTTCGATTTCCCGGAAATACACTTCGTCTATGAACCGGTCGCAGCGGCATTCTATTTCGCCCAGAGCCTGAAGCGGGATGCGACCGTTCTGGTCGCCGATTTCGGCGGCGGCACGACGGACTATTCGATCATCCGCTTCGAGAGCCATGCGGGACGGCTGACGGCCGTTCCCGTCGGGCATTCCGGTGTCGGCGTCGCCGGCGATCATTTCGACTTCCGCATCATCGACAATGTCGTCTCGCCGCTGATCGGCAAGGGCAGCCAGTTCCGCAGTTTCGACAAGCTACTCGACGTTCCGACCAGCTACTACGCCAATTTCGGCCGTTGGAACCAGCTTTCGATCTTCAAGACGCTGAAGGATTTCGCCGACCTGAAGCAGCTCGTCCGATCGGCCGTCGAGCCGGAAAAGCTGGAACGCTTCATCGATCTGGTCGACCATGATGAAGGCTATCCGCTCTATCAGGCGATTTCGGCCGCCAAGATGCGGCTTTCGAGCGAGGAAGAAACCGAATTCCACTTCTCTCCACTCGGCGAGGAAAGCCGCCGCACCATTCGCCGCGCCGATTTCGAAAGCTGGATCGCACTGGACATCGAGCGCATCGAGACCGCGCTTGACGAGGTCTTTGCGACAACCGGCACCAAGCCGGCCGATATCGACAAGGTGTTTTTGACCGGTGGCACATCCTTCGTGCCGGCCGTGCGCCGCCTGTTCGAAAACCGCTTCGACAAGGGCGATATCGAAAGCGGCGGCGAGCTTCTGTCGATCGCTCACGGTCTGGCGCTGATCGGCGAGCGCGACGATATCGATCGCTGGACGGCGATGGCGGCCTGACGGCGGTGGATAAGCGAGACCGGCGGTATTGTCCCTTCCCTGCCGGCACCGGCTTCTGTAAAGATCGCTCATGATCTCCACCGATCGGATGAGCCCTGCCGAACTTGCCGCCCTTCTGCATTTCCATGCGGAAGCGGGTGTCGAATGGCTCTTGGAAGACGAGCCGATCGACCGCTTTGCCGAATTCGCCGAGGCGCGGTCGGCGCGCAACGCGAACCGGGAGACGTCGTCCGCCCGGCAGAATGGCCAGCAGAACGGAATGTCCGGGGCGAGGCCGTCGCGGGAAGCGGATCGCTCCCCGCCACGCAATGAACAGCGCGTCGCCGCGCCGGTGCCGGCAACGCCCGTTGCCGCCATCCCCCATGAGCAGGCCGTTTCCGAAGCGCGCTTTGCGGCGGAAAGCGCCCGCTCCTTGGCGGAACTGAAAACGGCGATGGACGCCTTTTCCGGCTGCAACTTGCGCAACAGCGCCAAAAATCTCGTGTTCGCCGATGGCAATCCCGCAGCCGGCGTGATGGTGATCGGGCCGATGCCGAATGCCGACGACGACCGGGACGGCCTGCCTTTTTCCGGCAAGCAAGGGCAGATGCTCGATCGCATGCTCGCCGCAATCGGACTGGACCGCACCAGCACGCTGCTCTCGAATGTGATCCCGTGGCGCCCGCCCGGAAACCGCGTCCCCTCCCAGCGGGAAAGCGAAATCTGCCGCCCGTTCATCGAACGCCAGATCGTGCTCGCGGAACCGAAACATCTGCTGGTTCTCGGCAACTTTGCCGCCCGTTTCCTCTTCGGCGGCACCGACACCATCCATCACATGCGCGGGGAGTGGCGGGCGTTGACGATCGGCGGACTGCGCATTGAAGCGCTTGCGACGCTTCATCCGCAGGATTTGCTGTCCGCGCCGACCAGCAAAAGGCTGGCTTGGCAGGATCTGCTTGCTTTCAAGGCAAAGCTTGGCGAGGCAAAGCCTGACGGCTGATTCAACGGTTGTGGTTAAGCTTCGACTACGACGGCCTGTCCAATTTATGAACATAAAATGAAAAAAGCCATGCGGATTGCGCATAGCAGCAACGCAATGGTTCCGATTGCGAAAATCATGCTGCGATGCAATATAAACCTACGGGGGGATACGATAAGGAATTTGAGTCATGACCGCCCGTTTTCGCCCCATGCACAGCAGCTTCGAGACGCTTCGCCAGGCCGGCACTGCCCTGCGCACGCCGTTCAACAGCTTCAGCTCGGCCGCCAATGAGCAGATGACCGCTTCCGGTTTCGGCCGCACGACGCGTCCCGCCCAGATTTACGCCGATTTCGTCCAGCGTTGATACCGCCTGCCGCGACCGTCGCGGTGGCGCCAAACCTTGGAAATTTTGTCATGTCGAATTCGATCCGTGCCCTCATCTCCGGCGTCCATGACATTGCAACGGCCGTACGTGCCTCCCGCGAATATACCCGGCTTGGCACAGAAGCGGATCGTCAGCCTTCGGATCGGCTGGCCCAGAGCGCGCTTCTGCCACGCTGATCGAACAACTCTCCAAACGGTTTACAACCTTTGCGCCAAGCCCTGTCGCAATCGACAGCGCCTCGATAATTGAATAAAGCGACACTTATTCGCTGCTGCGATGGGTGATGGTTCCATACCCTTGCGCTGCCGTCGCTCTTCATACCCTCCCTTCCGACAGGATTCCGGTCGACCGTCGGCACGCTCTGGAGCCCGCATGCTTGGCAGCCTTCTCTCCGTTTCGACCCTGATGCTGTCGACCCTGTTGATGATGGTCGGCTTCGGCCTCGCCAGCTATGTGCTGCCGGTGCGCTCGGTGGCGGAGGGTTGGTCGACCATGACCATCTCGATCATCGCGACCGGTTATACGATCGGCTTTACCCTCTCCTGCATCGTCACGCCGAAATTCGTGTTGCGCGTCGGTCATGTCCGGGTTTTCGCCGCGCTGATCACCTTGCTCAGCGTCGCTATCCTGCTTTGCGGCCTCGTGGTCGATTGGCGAGCCTGGATTTTCTTTCGCGCTACTTACGGCTTCGCCATGGCCGGCAGCTATCTGGTCATCGAAAGCTGGCTGAACGAGCGTGTGACCAACGAAAATCGGGGCATGCTGTTTTCGGTCTACCTGATCACCACCATGGTCGGCACGATCGGCGGGCAGTATCTGGTGCCGCTCGGCGACCCCACCAACACATCGCTGTTCATGCTCTGCAGCGTGCTGCTCTCGCTCTCGCTGTTGCCGACAACCCTTTCGTCCCAGACATCGCCAGCCCCGCCCGCGCAGGCGCGGTTCAATCTGACAGGTCTGTTCCGCCGCTCGCCCGTCGCCGTGGTCGGCGCCTTTCTGGCGGGCGCCATGGCCGGCGCATGGCTCAATCTGGGCGGGGTGTTCACCCAGAAGATAGGACTTTCCACCGCGCAGGGTGCAACGCTGCTGGCCGCCGTGCTTTTCGGCAGCGCGATCTCTCAAATCCCGATCGGCCGCGCGTCCGACCGCATGGACCGGCGCATCGTGATGGTCGGCTGCGGTATCGCCGGCGTCATCTCCTGCCTTGCCATGGTGTTTGCGGTCGGCGCATCGCCGCTCACGCTTTACATCATCGCCGGTCTGGTCGGATCGGTGCTGTTCCCGATCTATGCGCTCAATGTCGCCCATGCCAACGACCTTGCCCGGCCGAACGAATATGTCGAGGTGTCCTCCGGCATGATGATCACCTACGGCATCGGAACGATCTCGGGGCCGCTGATGGTCGGCCCGGTGATGGATCGTTTCGGGCCGGCCTCGCTATTTATCGTTCTCGCCATCTATTTCGCCGCCTATGGCGCCTATGCGGCGTGGCGCATTGCAAAGCGCAACGCCAAGGATGGCCTTGTCGGCAAGACCGACTTCCAGGCCAACACCGTGCCGACACCGGGAACCGAGGCCGTCAACGCCATGAACCAGGCCATCAACGCCGAGGGTGACCCGTCGGGCCGCCAGGCCTGATCCACATCATCCCTGCGGTGTGATGTGCTTGCGCGCACCGCGCCGTTCCAGCCCGAGCTGATGTTCCCGCCAAATAATGAAAATGCCGGCGCAGACGACAATCGCCGTACCGAGCAGCATGGTGCTCGTCGGGATGTCGTCAAACAGGAAATAGCCGATGACGATGCCGAGCAGGATCGACGTGTATTCGAACGGCGCAATCGTCGACATATCGGCATGACGATAGCTCTGGGTGAGCAGCAACTGCGCAACCCCGCCACAGAAACCCGCCAGCATCAGAAGCAGGAAAGAACTCCAGGGCAGCGGCTCCCAGCCGAACGGCACGGTTAGAAGCGAGAAACAGGCGGCCGACAGCGAGAAATAGAGCACGATCGTATGGGTCTTTTCGCGCATCACCAGCTTGCGCACCAGCACCATGGCAACAGCGCCAAGCGCCGCGGATGTGAGAACCGAGAGCGCACCCAGCGCTTCGGCCGCACCCAGGCCGCCATGATCGAGCAGCGTCAGGCGTGGCCAGGTGATGATCATCACGCCGACAAGGCCGATCAGGACCGCCGTCCAGCGATAAACCCTGACCGTCTCCTTCAGGAATATGGCCGCGAACACCACCGCCAGCAGCGGCATCGCATAGCCGATGGCGATCGCCTCGGGCAGAGGCAGGTGCACCAGCCCGTAGAAGCCGAAACTCATCGAGACGATGCCGACGAATCCGCGTGCCAGATGGCCGAAAATATCCTTCGTGTGGAAGGCGGTGCGCAGACTGCCGGTGAAAGCGAGGTAACCGAGGATCGGCACCATCGCGAAAGCCGAGCGATAGAAGGTGATCTGGCCAGTGGCGATGCCGTTTCCGGCGGCCTTGATCAGCGTGGACATCGCGACAAAGACGACGACGGAAGAGATCTTGAGGAAGATACCCTTCAGCGGGTGGGGATATTCGCCATCCATGAAGACAGGCTCGGACTTGCAATGCGGAAACGGAGCTTCCGCTCCTTGTCGGGTGGAACGCCGGACGGTCGAATCCGCAAAGCGCAACGCGATCCTACCCATTTCCGTGCCGCGAATGGATCAATTCTCGTGATGTGGCCCGGAAATATTTGATGCAGGCGGCTTAATCCTCTAGGCTGCGGTGACAAATTAACTATTTGATCCATAGCATGATGCTTGCGAGCTTTATGAAGCCGAGGAAGTTGTCGGCGAGCTTGTCGTAGCGGGTTGCGATGCGTCGCCATTGTTTGAGCTTGGCGAAGAAGCTCTCA
>JAVBSF010000514.1:0-4744 GCA_031556925.1 Pararhizobium sp. | reverse complement strand
CCAGTTCGAAGCAATCCAAACGGGTCTATGATGGCGGAACCGTCCTTCAGAGATTCCGACACCTCGTTGAAGCCGAATACCGCAAGCACAGGGCGATATCTTACTACGCAGCACAGCTCGGGATAACCCAGGACCGCCTTCACGACATCTGCCGGTGAAACCTTAATCGGACGCCCCTGGAGCTTGTTCACGAGCGGCTTGCGCAGGACGCACGGCTGCGGCGCGGGCGCGCGGGCCACAGCGTAAGGGAGATATCGGATCTCCTCGGCTTCAGGGATCCGGCCGCCTTCAGCCATTTTTTCAAACGGCGCGTAGGAACGTCGCCGGGCCTTTATCGGGAGCGCTTGAAAAAGGGCCTGAAAGGAGCCGACCTCGCTGTTTCCACGGAGTATTACGACTGGCCTTGATCCGTCACTGCAGATGCGGGGAAAAAGCGGTTCTGGGCGCGTGCAAGGCCTAGGTGGTCGCGAAGGTTTTTTCCCTCGCAATCGCGCCGGCCGCAACGCTGCAATTCCGGAACGAGCCGTCCGGTAACATCGTCGAATGCCTTCGATGACCGTCTGCTACTTCCGCATTCTACGAAGGCGTGGGGGTCGAATCACTAAGCCTGACAGTGGCGCGATACAGTTCGCATCTGTAATAGTCCTTAGATTGCAGAGATTGGATCATAGCCACATGCCCGACGCTTCCACCTTCATCACTTTCCTCTTGGCGCTCGCCGTGTTGGAGATCACGCCAGGGCCCGACATGATGCTGATAATCGCGCGCGGCGTAGGACAGGGTCGCAGGGTCGCGCTGCTGACCGTGGTCGGTATGATCTTCGTCGCTGGTGCTGTACAGGTTGGCCTGTTGGTCCTCGGCTTGGCGTCGCTGCTCGCTGCCTATCCAGCCGCGTTGAGTGTTCTCCAGTGGTCAGGTGCCGTTTATCTCGCGTATCTCGGAAGTAAGATGCTCTGGAACAGTTTCAAACCGGCGCATGGCATTCGCGCGGGTGCAGAACAGGTTTCCGGCTGGAAGGCCGTGCGCGAGGGTGCGTTGAACAGCCTCACCAATCCGAAATCGCTGCTGTTCATGTTCACTTTCCTGCCCCTGTTTGTTGATCCCGCCGTCGGCCCTGTCTGGCTTCAGCTCCTCGTGTTGGGATCGATACAAAAGCTCGTTGGCATCTTTTCCCTCGGCGGAGTTGCTGTAGCGTCCGGAACCGTCGGCCAAGTCCTGCATCGTTGGCCAAGGCTTCTCGTGTGGCAGGAGCGCTTCACCGGCACTATTCTTTTGGCTCTCGGCTTCCGGCTGATCTTTGCGGGCAGCCCGTCTGTCGGTGTGGCAAGCGCTCGATAGCATCAAATGATTGAGCGGTGGCAGCATCCTGGCCGCCTTCCCTGCGGCTGGGGGATACTTCGTCACGATGAGACTGATCAGCCCCTTGCGGAAGACTTCCTTGTCCTTGAGGGAAAAGTTGGTCTGCCATGGCCTTGACCGAGCGCTCGTAGGTTTCTTTCGAAGTCCCGTCGACGCTTCCGTTGAGCGCCAACGCCGCTCCGCTCACGGCGAGAAGAACAGGGAATTTAGAGATGACTAGCTACCGCGGCACGCGGTTGGAGCACTTTCGGCAGCATGCTTCGGAGGTGTTATCCACAGCAAAACGGCCAGGTGAAACAGGGCGTGTCAACGCAGCTGCATGTGATCTTTTGGAGGGTGCTCCGTGATCCCATTGTGATCTTTTGGTGTTGATGTGATCTTTTATTATCATCACTCAACCCTTTGTCAACAAAGGGAAAAGATTTGGTGGGTGATCACGGGCTCGAACCGTGGACCCGCTGATTAAGAGTCAGCTGCTCTACCAACTGAGCTAATCACCCATCCGGACCGCGTCGCCGCGGTGTGATTGGGCGTATAAAGGGCTTGCCGGAGCTTGTCCAGTTCGGAAACTCATTTTTTTGCCCAAACGTCAAAAAAAATTGGCATGGAGATCCAGGCCATTGTTTTTCAAAGATAAAGTTCTCCACTGGCAATCTTCACGGCTTCGCCGCCGATCCGCGCCGTCGCGATCTCGCCCTTGTGGACGTCAAGATGAAGATGGATCAGCGAGGCACGCCCCATCTCCACGCCCTGTTCGATCAGCATCGGATGATGCCCGTCGATCAAGCTGTCGAAACGATGGATCGCTCCCGAAAGCGCCGCCACGGCCGATCCGGTTGCGGGATCCTCAAAGATGCCGAGACCGCTGCCGAACATGCGCGCATGGAACCGGGCCGAATGATTGACCCCGCCCCGACAATAGAGATAAGCGCTGGCCAACGCACCATCCGCCATCGGCGCCAGCTGCTCCCAGGCGGCCGGATCGAAATCGACCGCCGCGACGGCCGCGACGTCGTGAAGCGGCACCATGACGAAAGGCACGCCGGCGCTCCAGAGCGAAGGCACATGGTTCTCGAAGCCGATCTGCGTGCTTTTCAGGCTGAAGGCGTCCGCCAGCGCCTGGCGATCGAAGCGGGCATTCACCTCGACGGATTTGCGCGGCAGGTCGAACTCCGCGAACGTCGTCGCCCCCGCCCTCATCCGGATGGCGCAACGCACCGGCCCGACATTCTCCTCCAGCACATGAACGATATCCCGGTTCGGATCCTCCAGCCCGTTCTTGCGCTCGGCCAGCGCGATGGCCGCGCCGACCGTCGGATGCCCGGCGAAAGGCAGCTCCCGGCCGGGCGTGAAGATCTTCAGCCGCGCCGCGTGCCCCGGCTGTTCCGGCGACAGCACGAATACCGTTTCGGAAAGATTGAACTCCGTCGCGATCGCCTGCATGGCTTTTTCGTCGATGCCATCGGCATCGAACACCACCGCCAGCGGGTTGCCCTTGAGCTTCTGTGCGGTGAAGACATCGTAGATCGCATAGGGTCTTGCCACGAAATTCTCCTTTTCTTCCATTGCATTTCCACGTTTCCGGCGTGCGAGCATAGGCCGAAGGTTTTTGCGCGTCACCCTTGGCCTTCGAAAATCCAGGAGAGGATTTTCGGCATGAAGAGCGGGTAATCGTGCGCCTGCGGATCGGCATTGCGGATCGTCAGCACCGCATCGATCTCCGGCTCGGGATCGGTGGCGATATGGGCCTCGACAGCGGCCGCCAGTTCCTGCGCCGTCTGCGAAAACCGATAGAGACGGAAGAGTGTGACCACCCCGTTGTCGTGCAGGGCGCGAAAGCCGCCATCGGCCGTCGCGGCGTCCAGGTCAAGCCCGGTTTCCTCCATCACCTCGCGCCGCATATTGCCCATGACGTCGCAGCGGCCGTCGCGGACGTCGCTTTGATCCAGCGAGCCCGCTGCGCAGTAGACGCGGCCGGGATTGGCCGTGCGCGCCGCCATGCGAATGGCGATCACCGCGCCGTCAGAGGAAAGAATGACCGGAAGCCCGAAAAGATGCACCGCCGCATCTCTCGGCTTCGTCTTTCTCCACCAGAGAAACGTGGCGTAGTCGACGAGATGGGACTGTCCCCGGATTGCCCCGTCTTCGATGGTGATCGCCCGCTGCAACATCATGCGGCCGTTGAACAGCGCCGGGTTGCGGGCAATCTCCTCCTTCCAGTTCGAGATCGCCCTGTCCGCCTCGGCAAGCTCGTAAGGATGCGCCGTATCGAGCACGGCAAGGTCGAGCGACGTCACCGGAAAGATTTCACCCGCCGCGGGCCACTGGTCAAAATTGCTTTGCTGCATCGTCATACGTCCAGAGAAACGACCACCGGGCAATGGTCCGAGGCTTTCGGCCGGTCCCAGCCGGTACGCGGATAGCGCTCGACCTCCTGGCCTTTCGGAAAGATGGTGCGATAGGGCTGCCCGCCGCGAACGATCTCGGGCACGGCATCCGGGTTTTTCGCGCCAAGGGCTGGCGAGAGCCAGATATAATCGAGCTGGCACAGGTGCCGCTCCTGTGGCCCGCGATTGTGAAACAGCGTCCAGCGATCGAGTTCCGGCCGCCGCCGCATGATGTTTTCGGCAAAGCCGTCAAGGCTGAAGACATCGAGCGCGCTTTCGGCTTCCTGCACCGGGCTGAACGTGTAGCCCGTGCGCCGGTCGCCGTGGATATCGACCCGTTCCTGATAGTCGTTCATGTCGCCGCAGATGGCCCAGTCGGTCTTCGAAAGCCGGTCGGCGCCGAAACGCTGCTCGATGATCCGGCGTACGGCAAGCGCTTCGGCGCGGCGAACCGGCATGGTGGCGGTGCGCCCGTCCAGCCCGTCGCGCGCCGGCCCCATGGATTTGAAATGCACGACGAACAGGGTGAAAGGCCGTCCGCCGATGCGAAACTCCAGCTCCAGGCAATCGCGGCGAAAAATCCTGTCGCCCGGCAGTTCCGTGCCTGCGAGCGCATCCGTGTAGAGGCCGTAATCGGCATAGGTGATGCCGGCATGGGATTTGACGTCGATGCATTCGATCCTGCGCCCGTCGCGGGTTTCCTCACGCACCAGGACAGCGACGTCGATGCCGCGCTTGTCGTTGCCTTCAATGAGATATTTCTGCCGGTAGCCGTTGCCGACCATGCGAAACAGGTAGCCGTATTCGAATGCCTGCAGCGCCGCCATGTTGTCGGCTTCCTGCAGGCAGAGGATATCGGCGTCGCAGTCTGCGATGGCAAGCGCCGACATCTGCCTCGTATCGTCGGTATGCGCGATGGTGCGGGCTTCTTCGAGCCGCTGATACTCCGCCTCGCTGCGCACTTCGAAAAGCCTCAGCACGCGATCTTGCTTCAACTG
>JAVBSF010000290.1:0-7051 GCA_031556925.1 Pararhizobium sp. | reverse complement strand
GCCTTCATCGCGCCGTTCAAGCCCCGCGATGCGGCCAAGGGCGGAACATACGGAACCGTCCGAACAGCCAACTGGCAGCAGGGACCGACCTACGAGGCACCGGCGGGCGGACTGGTGCGCGTGCGGATCGCCGCGACGGATGTAACGCGCATCTATACGATCGGGCTGGAGAATGGCCAGGGCGCCGTGCTGGCGCTCGACGGCAATCCGGTGGAAAGCCCCTTCCCGCTCGACCGGCTGGATTTCGGGCCGGGACAGCGCATCGAGCTTGTCGTGCGCATGCCGGACGAGGAAGGAAAGAGCGTCACGCTCGGCAATTTCCGCGGCTCATCCCCTTGGACGATCGCGACCCTGAAGGCGGTTGGCGGATCTTCGCTGAAACGTGACTTGAAGGATATAAAGCCGCTGCCGGCCAATCCGATCGCCGAAGCCGATCTTTCGACGGCCGAGCGCATACCGCTCGACTTCACCGCCACAGCCGAGCACAAGGCGACGGAAAGCATCTGCGGCTCGCTCGGCTATACCTTCTGGGCGATCAATAAAATTCCGTGGCAGGGCGATACGCCCGATCCGGTCGCGCCGCTGTCCGACCTCAAGCTTGGCAAGAGCTATGTGCTGCAGGTGCGCAACCGCACGCCGCATGCCCACCCCATCCATCTGCATGGGCTGAGCTTCCGGGTGCTGTCGTCCAACAAACGCGCTTTCCTGCCGCCGCCGACGGACACCATCCTGTTGCAGCCGGACGAGCAGGCGGAACTCGGCCTGGTGGCGGACAATCCGGGCGACTGGCTGCTGCATTGCCATATCATCGAGCACCAGAAGACCGGCATGTCGGCTTATTTTCGAGTGGTCTGACTTTTTCATTGTCGCACCTGCCTCGAAGGGATACATCGGGAAATCTTTTAGCCCGATTTTCGCCACAGTGATTGAACTTCAGATGATTGAAACGACCGCAGAACTCGCCGCCGCATGCGAACAGCTTGCGAGCGGCCCTTACATGACCATCGATACCGAGTTTCTGCGCGAGACGACCTTCTGGCCGCAGCTCTGCCTGATCCAGATGGCAGGCCCCGAGATCGCCGTGATCGTCGATCCGCTCGCCAAGGACATCGACCTTGCACCCTTCTTCGCGCTGATGGCCAATACGAACGTGATCAAGGTGTTCCACGCCGCGCGGCAGGATATCGAAATCATCTACAATCTCGGCAACCTCATTCCGCATCCGATCTTCGATACGCAGGTCGCGGCCATGGTCTGCGGCTTCGGCGACAGCGTGTCCTATGATCAACTGGTGAGCCGCATCAAGGGCGTGCATATCGACAAGTCCTCGCGCTTCACCGACTGGAGCCGCCGGCCGCTCTCGGAAAAGCAGCTCGACTATGCGCTGGCCGACGTCACCCATCTGCGCGACGTCTACCTGCACCTGAAAGACCAGCTGGAACGGGAGGGGCGCACACTCTGGCTCTCCGACGAGATGGCCGTGCTGGAAGCCAAGGAAACCTACGACCTGCATCCGGACGACGCCTGGCAGCGCCTGAAGATGCGGCTGAAGAAGCCGATCGAGCTGGCCGTTCTGCAGAAGGTCGCCGCCTGGCGCGAGCGCGAGGCGCGGGCGCGCAACGTGCCGCGCGGCCGGATCATCAAGGATGACGGCCTCTACGAAATCGCTCAGCAGCAGCCGAAGGACGCCGAGGCGCTGAGCCGGCTGCGCACGATCCCGAAGGGTTGGGAGCGCTCGAGCGCGGGCGCCGCCATCATCGAGGCGGTGAATGCCGCGCTCGAAATTCCCAAGAGCGAGATGCCACGACTGCCGAAGCAGCAGCAATCGCCGGAAGGCGCGGCGGCGGCCAGCGAACTCCTGAAGGTGCTTTTGAAACTGATTGCCGAAAAGCAGGGTGTCGCCGCCAAGATCATCGCCAACACCGACGATCTCGAGCGAATTGCCGCCGAAGGCGAGAAGGCCGAGGTCGAGGCTCTGAAGGGATGGCGGCGCGAGCTTTTCGGCGACACCGCGCTGAAGCTGATCAGCGGCCAGGTGGCATTGCGGTTTGTCGATCGCAAGATCGAGGCCGTGGAGTTGTAGAACGTTTCCGCTTTTCTTCGAAGCGTAAAGACACTCTAATGATTTGTTTTTACGCTTTGCCGTCTTCTACTGGAAGCGGAAGCCGATCCTCTTGCCGGTCAGGCGGGCAAGCTGCTGCAGGCGTCCGTCGAGGCGTTCGCCGCTGAACTCGGAATAGGCTTCGGGAACGATGAACTCGAAATCGAGATCGGGCGACTTGACCCGGCGAATATCGAGGTTGCGCACAACCCCCGGCATCGAGGCAGAAAACAGATAGGCGACGCGCAGCAGGCCACCCAGGATCTTCGCCAGCTCGCGGAAACGCTGCGTGGCGATGGTGGCGAGCGGACTGGTGGCCTCGTCGTCCGACAGGCCTTCGAAACGGTAATAGTTGGCAAGCGCGATATAGGCGCGGCCGGCATGGGTGATGCCCGAAAAGGTGCTGTGGGCGATGATGTTCAACGCCTGCAGGCCACGGTAATCGGGATGCGCGCGCCAGCTGATATCGGCCAGCAGGCAGGCCGCCTGACGGTAGCGGCTTTCCTCGTCCGTCTCCATGATGCCAAGCTTGCCGAGCATATCGCCGCTCCATTCGGCAAGTTCTCGGGCATGCTCGGGGGAGCGGGCGCGCAGAATGGCAAGCTCACCGGCCGCGGCCAGCAACGGATCGCGCTTGCGCACATTTTCAGACAGGAGCGAATAGAGATAACCTTCACGCACGCCGAGCGCCGAGAAGGAGACGCGGGCCGGCTTCATGCGGAGGATCGCCTCCTGCATGGCGATGGCGCCGTACGGCAGAAGCACGCGGCGGCTCTTGGAGATCGCCGCATAGGCCGGGGCCTTGGGGTTCTTCGGCTCGACGACATCGGCCAGCAGGCCGATCGCCTCATCGAAGGAGATTTCATAACCCTGCATCATATGCAGCGGGTAGCCGCGCAACTCCATGTGCAGCTTTGCAATGGAGCGCCACGTGCCGCCGACGGCATAGAAGGTGCGCCCCTCCGCATTGGCGAGAACATCGGCCTTGTCCATGAAGCCGCGAACATAGTTGCGCGCCTGGACAAGTGAGCCCTGGGCATGTTCCGAAAGACGGATACCGCCGAGCGGCAACGTAATGCCCTGACCGATCTTCGGACCAAGCACATCCACCAGCTCCAGCGAGCCGCCGCCGAGATCGCCAACGATGCCGTCGGGATCATGATAGCCGCTGACGATACCGAGCGCCGAGAAATAGGCCTCCTCCTCGCCGGTCAGCACGCGCACTTTCTGGCCGAGAATGGATTCGGCGCGGCGAATGAAATCGGGGCCGTTGGAGGCATCGCGCGCCGCAGCCGTCGCCAGCGCGAAGACGGTGGACGCGCGCGCCTGGGTGGAGAGCGCCTTGAAGCGATGCAGCGCCTTCAGGGCGCGCTCGACACTGTCGGCGTCCATGCGACCGGTCGCGTCGATACCCTTGCCGAGACCGCACATGACCTTTTCATTGAAAAGCACGGCGGGGGAGCGGTTCAGGCCTTCATAGATCACCAGTCGAATCGAGTTCGAACCGATGTCCACGACGGAGACCGGGGCTATTCCAGGCAGACGCCCCTGGGCTTCAGATTCGACCATGCAATTCCAGTTTTACTTTCCGCGGCCGCTTTTCCAGCCGGCAATGACCTTTGGCGCACTCGATTTCAGAGCCTCGCCCCGGCCCGAAAGGCTGGGATTGGTCATGAAATAGAGCTGTGCATTGAACGGTTCAGAATTCTTGGCAACCTCCATGCGACGCGACGTGCCGTCCGCAAGGATCTCATAGCTCTGCTGGTTATCGATAAGATTGGCCAGCATGATCTGCGACAGAACCTGTTCATGCACTGTCCGGTTGGTAAGAGGCACAAGGGTCTCCACCCGCCGGTCCAGATTGCGCGGCATCATATCCGCGGAACCGATATACACAAGCGCATGCTCGGAGGGAAGCCCGTGGCCGTTGCCGAAGCAGAAGATACGGGAGTGTTCGAGGAAGCGGCCGACGATCGATTTCACGCGGATATTGTCGGACAGGCCGGCAACCTGCGGCCGCAGGCAGCAGATGCCGCGAATGACGAGATCGATCGCCACCCCTGCCCGGCTGGCGCGGTAAAGCGCATCGATAATCTCGGGATCGACGAGCGAATTCATCTTCATCCAGATCGCGGCCGGGCGGCCCTCGCGGGCATGGACGATCTCTTCCTCGATATGCTGCAGGATGCGCGGACGCAGCGTGTGCGGAGAGGCGGCCAATTGCATGCCGGCTTCCGGCTCACCGTAGCCGGTGATGAAGTTGAAGATATTCGCCATGTCGTGGGCGATGGCGGGGGCGCAGGTGAAGAACGACAGGTCGGTGTAGATCTTCGCCGTGACCGGGTGATAGTTGCCGGTGCCGAGATGGCAGTAGGATCGAAGCTTGCCGTCTTCGCGGCGCACGATCAGCGACATTTTCGCATGGGTCTTGAGTTCGATGAAACCGAAGACGACCTGTACGCCTGCGCGTTCAAGGTCACGCGCCCAGCGGATGTTCGCCTCCTCGTCGAAGCGGGCTTTCAGCTCGACCAGCGCGGTCACCGACTTGCCGGCTTCGGCGGCGTCGATCAGCGCGCGCACGATCGGGCTGTCGTTGGAGGTGCGGTAGAGCGTCTGCTTTATCGCCACCACGTCAGGATCGCGCGAAGCCTGGAGAAGAAACTGGACCACCACGTCAAAGGATTCGTAAGGGTGGTGGACGACCATGTCCTTTTCGCGGATAGCGGCAAAGCAGTCTCCGGCGTGTTCGCGGACGCGCTCGGGAAATCGGGCATTGTACGGCTCGAAGCGCAGGTCTTCGCGCGGCGCCTTGGTGATTTCCGAGAGCGTATTGAGCGCGAGAAGGCCCGGCAGAACCGCGACGCGGTTTTCAGCGACGCCAAGCTCGGAGATGACGAAACGGCGAAGCTCCAGCGGCATTTCCGAATCGATTTCGATGCGGATGACCGAGCCGCGACGGCGGCGCTTGAGCGCGGTTTCGAAGAAGCGAACGAGATCTTCGGCCTCTTCCTCGACTTCGATATCGCTGTCCCGGATGATCCGGAACGTGCCGGAGCCCTTGACCTCGTAACCGGGGAAAAGCTTTTCGATGAAGAGGCTGACGGCATCCTCGAGCGTGATATAGCGGATCGTCGACCTCGCATCGGGAAGGCGGATGAAGCGATCGAGCGCCACCGGCAGACGCAGCAGCGCCGTCATCGGCTCGCGGCCGGTCTTGCTCACCAGCTGCAGACCGATCGAGAAGCCGAGGTTCGGAATGAAGGGGAACGGATGAGCCGGGTCGATCGAGAGCGGCGTCAGCACCGGGAAGATCGACTGGTCGAACTCGTTTTCCAGCCAGCGCCGGTCCTCGGCGGAGAGCGACACGGGGCGAACGATGAGAATGTCTTCCTTGGCGAGATACTGCTGCAGGACCGCGAGCGAGGCCTGCTGCTCCATCTGCAGGTTGTCGATTTCTTTCAGAATGCCTTCGAGCTGCTCGACCGGGGTCTTGCCGTCCGGGCTGCGCACGGTCAAACCCTGACGCACCTGGCCTTCGAGGCCGGCGACGCGCACCATGAAGAATTCATCGAGGTTGGCGGCCGAGATCGACAGGAAGCGGACGCGCTCCAGAAGCGGGTGTGCCGTGTTCAGCGTCTCTTCGAGAACGCGACGGTTGAACTGGAGCCAGGAGAATTCACGATTGATGAACCGCTCGGGGCTGTTCATGAGATCGATCGCCTCTTCTACAGGCTCGACCGGGGTCACCGTGCTCGCTGCCGATTCCGTCGTGATGTCCATGGTCGCTACCCCTCTTGCGAAATGCCTTTGCAGCTATCCCAGTTTGACGACGGAACTGTGACAGTCAATCGTGTTGGCCCGTCTTTCCAAAGCCCCCGATCACTTCGGCGGCAAGCGCGCGGGTGATGCGGGTGCCGCGCGCCAGGGCCAGATTGTCGAGCCTCTCGACCAGCGTCTGGGCCGCATCCAGAGAACGCTCCATGCGGGCGACGATATAGGCGACAAGGCGCTCATCGACGAAAAGCTGGCGGTCGGCGAAGAGCTTGACCAGAACCTGCGCCAGAAGCTCGTCATTCGGCTCGCCGATCTCGACCACCGTTGCCGCCTTCAGCCGCGAGCGCAGATCGGGAAGTTCGACCGGCCACGAAATAGGCCACAGACGGGTGGTGATCAGCAGGTAGCTGCCGTTTTCCCTGACGCTGTTGATGACGTGGAAGAGCGCGGTGTCATCGAAGCCGCGACGGTCGGCATCCTCGAACAGCACGGCATTGGTGGCCGCGACGGCGGAGGCATCGCTGCCGGCCGTGGGATGAATATCGACGGCATCGCTTTTTTCGCGCCAGATGCTGGCGAGATGGGATTTTCCCGAGCCCACCGGCCCTGCGAGGATCACGACGGGGGACGGCCAGTTCGGCCAGTTGTCGACAATCGAAATGGCCGCGGTCAGCGGATCGGAGACCAGCAGGTCGTCGCGTCCGGTTTGCGGCTCGTGCCCGAAGGCAAGCGGTAATTGTTCTGACTTGCGGCTCATGTCTACGCTCATTCCGGAAGATTATGTTCCGGCTCGACCTTCAAGGCGGCATTTCGGCCGCGATAAAGCGCACTGTGAAGGTAACGCTCGATGCCGAAGCGGACAAGCACGCCGATGGCGGCGGCGGCCGGAACCGCGATCAGCAGCCCGACGAAACCGAAGAGCGCGCCAAAGGCAAGAAGCGCAAACATCAGCCAGACCGGATGCAGCCCGACGCTTTTGCCAACGAGACGCGGCTGCAGCACATTGCCTTCGAGGAACTGGCCGGAGAAGAAGACGGCCAGCACCAGCGCGATCGGCGTGAATTCCGGCCAGAACTGTACCAGCGCGACACCGAGCGCCAGCACCAGACCGACCATCGAGCCGACATAGGGGATAAAGCTGATCATGCCGGCGAACAGGCCAATGAGCAGGCCGAA
>JAVBSF010000489.1:0-2885 GCA_031556925.1 Pararhizobium sp. | reverse complement strand
TGCTCATTTCGCTAAAGAGCTGCATCGCGGTCAGCTACGTGCCGCTGCTCCCTGGGAGGAGAGACCTCCCTACATCGTTCATCCTCTACGAAACGCCATCAGAGGTATTCGCTGGGGCTCTAGAAAACCGGAGGTCATTCTTGCGGCATTGCTCCACGATACCGTTGAGGATAGCTCTGAGAAGTATTGTAAGGACCGTGGTATCCCCTACGAGAGCGAACACCACGCGAGAGAAATTCTGCTCAAGAGAATTCGAAAAGACTATGGAGCACGAGTTGCAGAGATTGTGCTGAAGCTCTCTAATCCCATCCAGGATCCAGAAGAGAAGGCTAAGCTTACGGTAGCTGAAAAACATGAGATTTACGTGGGGCATGTGGCTGAATCCATCGAAGATGACCATGATGTGCTCTTCGCTAAACTATTAGATCTCTTTGACAACGGTGCTGGATTGTACCACTCTGCTTATCCAGGTAGAGAGGCTCAGATCAAAAAGCAAGCGACTAAGTATTTGCTCACCATGCCAGTTTTCCGTACTGAGCTATCTAAGCGACCATTCAAGGACCCCACCGTGCGCAGGAATGTTTTCAACGGAATAGTTCGCATCGAGGAAAGACTCAACGCATTGCTTTAGACCCTCTTGAGTTGATTTTACTCTAGCTTTAGGATAGAGTCTCCCCCATGAGAACTATTAAACTGTTGGGTGAAACCGAATCTCTTAAAAAGTGGTACCTAACGCCCAAAGCCAGCTCCTGGGACAATAAGTTCTATTTCCCTGAGCTTGGCACCAATGCGGCCCTTGAAGAGCTCGTCATTAACCTAAAAAAGAATGACTATTACTCTGAGGCCTATAAAACTCATGGCAAAAAGTTGCTTCTGGCTAACTCCGAATGGCTCTCTCAAAGGCTCCCCCATGCGGACTCGGAGCTTCGCAACTTCCTTTACACTAAATATAGCCTTCTTCTTCGCAAGGGAGAGGTTTTCCTCTTTTCGGCCATCGCCCTCAATGATTTTCTAGCTCAAGAGCCCCAGGGTAGCTACGGTGAATTCCTAGGAACTCATTGGGACGATCTCTACAGCTCCATGAATAACGCAAGCTTCAATCTTTACCCTGACACACCTAAAATCTTCAAACTCTTTGAGCGAAGAGAAGAGAACGTTCTCCTTTTGAAGCCTAGATCGAGTAAGGTAGTTCAAGATGCATTAGAGTCACTCACTGTTGAGGAGCTCCGCCGGTTGAGCAATAAGCCTGCAGAACAGCTACGCAGTAAAGTTTCGTACATTCCAGACAGGATTGAGCAACTTCTAGGCGGAGGCTCTAAGTCGCTACCAAAGCTTCGAGATATCCAAGATGATATTTTCCAGCTTTTTTCTCAAGCAGTTGTTCAAAGCGGTCGAAGCTCGCGGATGCCCCATCACTCGCTGGCGGAGGTGCTCATCCGCTATATTGATGACATTCCGCGAGCTTTCTATGATGAATTGAAGCTTGCTAGAAAAGACTCGAGGCCCAGCAATGAGCTGAAGAGCTTCACTGATTCTTTGAAAGCTTCAACCGAAAAGCTTTTGCCCGTGGAATACCTAGCTATTCTTTTCGTATTGATCTCTCCCGACTCCATCACCTCCACTCCGGCTGGAGGTAGAAAGATCCTCAAATCGCTAGAGAAGCAGACGGACAGTTATAGGGTCCAAATGCTGAGAAATCTGGGGCAACTCGCCCTCACCCAGAAAATCTTCCCCAGCGCAAATGACTGGATTACACGCATTGAAGACGGAACTCTAGAGTTCGCAAGTTCTGGTGCAGACGCTTTCGCCTACATGGAGTTCAAAACTTCAGGAGCGAGCAACATGACAAAGGCACACATGAAGTTCAAGGAGCTAACTCGCGGATTCTAAGATTTCTACACTCAAACTTCGGTAAAATAACTTCAATAGCTACCGCGTCGGGTAAGCATGGATAACTGAGGTAAGAGGACTGAAATGGCGCGCACTAAAATCGCTTTAATCGGAGCTGAATTCAGCTCAAAAAGAACTTTCGCAGGTATAGATTCAAATATTTTCCTTAACTTTACGAGTTTGAACAAGATCAGCTTCAATACAAGAACGCTTCGAATTCCCGAGAATGGCTTTGAAGATCACAGGCTTTTAGACATAGCAAAACGAGATGTCGAAGCCAATCCCAAGCGCTATCATTATGGTGTGCTTGAAAAGGCGTCAGCCATGTTGCTCGGAGAGAAGTATCCTAATTACTCCGCGAGATTGCTGAAGTCCATCGAGGGCTTTATTCGCCCTCCCTATTACTATGAATCAAGCTACGAGGGAGATGACCGACTTCTATCTGTTTTGCTTCTCAATGAATTCCTTGCTCAGACTAAAGTCAACAGCTACGGCGAGTTTATTGAAGAGAGCTGGGATGCAATCTACGACTCACTCGCCACGTGGAAATTCAATGAGTACTCCTGGACTGCTGACCTTTTTGACGAGAATAGAGACCCCGGGGTGCTCACCTTCCGGCCGAACATGCCAAAAATCGCTCGAAAGGAAATCGAGTCTCTCACGCTCGAGGAGATACAGTTCATTCGCTCCCAAGCTAATCTTAAGGAGTCTTTAGGTGCTGCGGCCGCAAGAAAAAGACTTAAAACCTATCTCGCGATCAAAAACGGCGAAAGCCGAGTACGAGCTGAACCAAGCTACGTTGTCCTTAACACCATGGTGCAAGCGTTCAATGAAACATTGGCTAAATTGCCTGGTTCTACTAATCTAGATTTCTTGAAGATTTATCGGTCCTATGTGCTAGCTTTAGAGGAAGCGAAGATAGCGCTTACGGCTGATCAAACGAAAACTAGCGCTACTCAGCTATTCACGGGCGATGTGCTTAGCTACGGAAAATT
>JAVBSF010000381.1:0-9722 GCA_031556925.1 Pararhizobium sp. | reverse complement strand
CGTCGTTCCAGTGCATGTCGGCTTGCTGCCGGAGATTTGTCTGAAGCCTGTCACTCATCCCGCCGCGCGCAGATGCGCCTCCTGTTGCTGTCCGGCCGCCACCAGATGGGCGACATCGAGAATAAGGGCAACGCTGCCGTCGCCGAGAATGGTCGCGCCCGAGAAGGTCGCGACGTCGTGATGAAGCTTCGACATCGACTTGATGACCGTCTGGTGATCGCCGATGATCTGGTCGACCACCATGCCGACCCGCTCCGTACCGGTGGAAATGACGACCACCTTCTGATGGGCGTCCGGCTTGGTGCCGGTGCGGAAGAGATCGCGCAGGCGCAGGAAGGGTACAAGGCTGTCGCGCAGCGAGATGAAGCTGCGGCCGCGCGAACGCAGATCCTCTTCCAGCGAGAGCTCAAGGCACTCCTCGACCGCCGATAGCGGAATGACGTAGCGCCCCTCGCCCACCCGCACGAGCAGGCCGTCGATGATGGCGAGCGTCAGCGGAATGCGCAGCGCAACCTCGGACCCCTGCCCCGGCTTGCTGGCGATATCGATGGCGCCGCGCAGGGCCTCGACCGTCTTCTTGACCACATCCATGCCGACGCCGCGGCCGGAAAGATTGGTGACCTGCGCCGCCGTCGAGAAGCCCGGCTGGAAGATCATCTGCAACAGATCCTGATCGGAAATCTGCTGGCCCGGCTGCATCAGGCCGGAGGATTCCGCCTTGGCCCGGACCCGCTCGCGGTTGATGCCGCGACCGTCGTCCTTGATGGTGATGATCACCTCGCCGCCGGCCTGGCGGGCGGAGAGGATGACACGGCCCGCCTCTTCCTTGCCCGCAGCGCGGCGCTCTTCCGGCGTTTCGAGACCGTGGTCGATTGAATTGCGCACGAGATGGACGAGCGGATCGGCAAGACGCTCGATCACGGTCTTGTCGACCTCGGTCGTTTCGCCTTCGGTCTCCAGTTCGATGATCTTGCCGGTTTCGCGGGCGAGATCGTGCACAAGGCGACGGAAGCGGCCGAAGAGGCTGCCGACCGGCACCATGCGCAGCACCATCATCGTATCGCGCAGTTCGCCCGAGAGGCGTTCGATTTCTTCCGACACCGAGCGCAGCTGGATATCCATGCTGGTGCTGGCGAGCTGGCGCAGGCGCGACTGGGCGATGACCAGCTCACCGACCCGGTCCATCAACTCGTCGAGCCGTTCGGCCGGAACGCGGACGTTTTCGGCGGCCTTCGCCTGCTGGGCGGTTTCGGGCGTAGGAGCCGAGCGCTGGGCCGGAACAGCAGCAACCGGCTCGGGAGCCTTGGGTGCGACAACCAGCGGGGCAACCGGCGCTGCAACCGCGACCGGAGCAGCAACCTCCACCGCGACCGGTGCGGCGGGAGCCGCAGCAGGTGCGGCCGCGGTCTCCACCTCAAGCTTCATGTCGTCGAGCACGAAGATGAAGACATCATCGATCGCCGACCGTGGCTGATCGGTCGTCAGCGTCACATCCCAGGAAACATACAGCTCGGTCGGAACCAGAACATCGAGCGAAGGAATGGCCGACGTATCGGCAACCACCTTGCATTCGCCAAGTTCGCGAAGCTCGTCGAGCAGGCCAAGCGGATTCGTGCCGTTGACCATCGAATTGAAAGGCAGGCTGAACCGGATGCGGAAGGTGTTGAGACCACTCTTCTCTTCGGCAACCTCTGCCGGCGCCGCACTGACAACGGCGACGGGCGCCGGCGCATCTCCGCCTTCGACGGCCTGACGCAGCTGGGCGAGCAGCCGCTCGCCGATATCGCCATGGTCTTCGGTGGGGTTGTCGATCAAAGCGCGCATATGATCCTGCGCGGCAAGGACGGCGGCGACAAGCTCGCTGGTGGCCGGCTTCTCACCCTTGCGCACCCGGTCGAAGGCCGTTTCGCAATGATGGGTAAAGGCCGCAAGCGCATCGAAGCCGAACATAGCCCCCGATCCCTTGAGCGTATGCAGTCCGCGGAAAACCGCGTCGATCTGGTCCTTGTCGTTCAAACGATGGGTAAGGTCGAGCAGGCCGGTTTCGATCTGCTCCAGCAGTTCTGCCGCCTCGATACGAAAGACTGCTACGGGATCGGGCATACTCATCTGCCGAGTACCTTCTTGACGATCTTGACGAGATTTTCAGGGTCGAAAGGCTTGGTCAGCCAGCCCGTGGCGCCGGCCGCCTTGGCGCGGGCCTTTAGGTCCGCATCCGATTCCGTCGTCAGGAAGATGATCGGAACGCCCATATGGGCCGGCAGCTTGCGCAGTTCCTCGATCATCGTCAGGCCGTCCATGATCGGCATGTTCAGGTCGGTGACGATCAGATCGAACTCACCGGCCTTGGCCTTTTCCAACCCTTCGGCGCCGTTCACCGCCTCGGTGATCTCGTAGCCGGCATTCGTCAGGGTCACCTTGGTCGTCAGGCGAATGCTCGCACTGTCATCGACCGTCAAAATCCGTCCGCTCATTGCTGTGCCTTTCCATGAAACCAGAATTTTTCGTCCTCTTCCGAGAAGCCGGCGGCAAAACCGCTCCGCTCGAGGACACTGCGCAACTGCGCGTTCGCCCGTTCAGCCAGACTGATGCTCATACCCGAAGATTTGGCGCGGATTCGCGTGGATTCGATCAGTTGAACGAAACTCAGATCGACCTCTGAATCCTCGGGCACATGTATAGTCAAATCCCTATTCATGGACAATTTATCCAGAATAATATTACGGATATCAAATATAGTTTTGATATTGAGCTTCGATGGCAAATTTACGAAATCATTAACGATGCTATTTTCGCTCATTTCAGCTCCAAAGAACGATCAATACTGCTGGACCTTCTTCTGGAATCTCATGCCAGCCTTAACATGGGGTAAAGACAGGTTGCATCTGACTGCACTTATTGCGAGTCTGTTCACTATGAAATTTTACCTGGGAGTTTTCACAATGCTACGTCAAAAAATTCAATTAATAAAATAAAATCAATTAATTATGAGAGAGATATTGGAATCCGGCGAATTTTTTCATGGCTAATGCGCCCGGTCGCCCGCCTCCGCCGGGCTGTGCCGGAGTGCAACGTGGACGAGTCTGGGATTTACCAGACGTTTGCATCCTTCAACTATCGATTGGCGCAACAATATTTGGAAGTCGAGGTTCCCGTGACACAGAATGCAGCCTTGGTTCAACACCACGATCACGACAGCGCCAGCCGCGTCGGCGACAAGCTGGAAGCGGCCCGCAGCAAGGTCGAACAGCGCTTCCTTGAAGGTGGAAACGTGCTCCTGTCGGTCATGGAAGTTCTGAACCGGCTGCTGGCATCCCTCGACAATATCAGCCGCTCGCTCGAAACCGGCTCGGCCAACGACACCATGGCCGACCTCATCGCCACGGTGAAGAACCTCTCGGACCTGCCCGATATCGAGGCGAGCCGCCAGACGCATCTGGGCGCGCTTGCCGAGGCGGGTTCCGGCATGCGCAGCCATGTCGAGGACATGCAGGAAACCATGCGCTATCTCCAGACCTTCGCCGTGACCGTGAAGATCACCGGCGCCGGTCTGCCGGAATTCGCCGGTTTCGCCGAGGAAATCCTGGAGCGTATCCGCTCCGGCACCGCCGAGGTCAAAAGCTTCGCCGACCAGCTGGCCGCACTCGAAAAGGAACTGGGCGTCGCCCGCAGCTTCGGCGCCGATATTGCCCGGCAATATGCCCAGACCGTTCCCGATGTGGTGCGCGCACTGGAAAACGACGCCCGCACCATCACCGAAAACCGCGCCAAGCTCGGCCTGATCGCCCGCGAGGTGTCCGTGCTCGCCCGCGCCATCCAGTCGAAAGTCGCCACCACGCTTTCGGCGCTGCAGATCGGCGATATCACCCGCCAGCGCATCGAGCATGTGCAGGCCGCGCTCTCGATGCTCGACGACAGTCTCGCAAGCGACGAGGGCCGCGCCCTTTCCGGCGCCGGGCGCGAGTGCCTTTCCAACATCATCCATCACCTCTGCGCCGCGCAGATGGTCGAGATGGTCGAGGATTTCCAGCGCGATAGCCGCAACGTCGTCCAGACCATCGCCAGCTTCGGCGGCGATACGCAGGAAATTCTCAACCTGCGCGGCCAGATGCAGGGCAACGGCAGCGAAGACAATTTCATGCGCGCGCTGGAAGACAGCGTGACCAAAGCGCTCGGCATCGTCAAGCAGGTGGAAACCGCCAGCCTCAAGGCCGACACCGTGAGCCAGGCGACGGCGAGCACAGCCTCGCGCCTGCTCGAAGGCATCGGCAATATCCGCGGCGTCAAGATGGACATCCACTACATGGCGCTGAACACCAACCTGCGCTGCAGCCGGCTCGGCGAGGAAGGCCGCTCCATCAACGTCGTCACCGGAGAGCTGCGCACCTTCGCCGCGAAGCTGGACGAGTCCGCCGATCACATCGTCGACGGGCTCTCGCGCCTCGACACGGCCGCCGACGCCATGAACGCGACGGCAAGCTCGGGCACCCAAGGTCTCGGGGAACGCCTGAACGGCGCCGTCTCCAACATCCGCGACACGGCAAACGCCATGGAGAGCGAACTTGCCACCCTTTCCGAGCATGGCCGCGAGGTCGCAAGCCAGATCGGCCTGACGATCGCCAAGCTCGACTTCCAGCATGACCTCGGCGAAATCCTGTCGGCCTGCGCCGACGAACTCTGCCTCATCGCCGGAGCCGAGATTGCAGCAGCCGACGGCCTCGACGCGGTTCTCGGCAGCCTGTCGCAGCGCATCTTCAAGACCTATACGATGATGCAGGAACGCCACGTCCACAACGCCATCATCCCGCAGATGGAAGCCTTCGACACGCCGGCCGCTCCGGTCAAGGAGGTCCAGAGCGACGAGGATCTGTTCGAAGACGCATTGTTCTGATGGCGTTTCCTGCGGGATCATGCTCAAAGGCTGAACCCGCAGCGAGACATCCAAGAGCCCGACGCATGACGAAGACGACCGACCTGTTGCGCAAGAAACTAAGGAAATGGCGCAACCGGACAGCCCGGCGCATTCTGAACACCCGCATCGGCCGCGAGATGCTGGTCGCCTCGATCAGCCCCCGCGTCGTCACCATGACGGCCGATTGCGGCGACCATGTCATGACGTTTTCGCCGCATGACTATGTCGGCCGCAAGATCTATCGCAAGGGGCATTTCGAGCGCGATCACGTCGACCGGCTGCTGGGGATCCTGAAACAGCGGTCACTGCTGAAGAACGGCGCGATCCTGCTGGAACTCGGCGGCAATATCGGCACCCAGACGATCTATTTCGCGCTTTCGGGCGCTTTCCGGCACATTGTCAGCGTCGAGCCCGATCCGCGCAATTTCGAAATGCTGGAAACCAACCTTTCGCAAAACAACCTCGCCGCGATCGTGACGGCAGTCAATTGCGCGGCCGGCGAGACCGAGGGTGAGATCGCCTTCTTCCAGCATCAGGCGAATTTCGGCAAGAGCAGCGCCATCCGCCAAAGCGAGAGCGACCGGGAGATCAGAGTACCGGTGCGGCCCGTCGGTGCGATCCTGACCGATGCCGGCTTCCGCGAAGAGGATGTCGGCCTCGTCTGGATGGATATCGAAGGCTATGAGCCCGTCGCCTGCCGTTCCATGCAAGCGCTGATGATCAGGCGCACGCCGCTCTACATGGAATTTTCACCGACCTTCTACGGACGAGACGGCACCGCCGCCTTCGCCGCCGACCTCGCCCGCTACTACGAGGATTGCATCGTCTTCCGCGAAGACGGGCAGACCGTCATGAAGGTGAAGGATATTCCGCTCGACGAGGAGCAGTTCGACCTTTTCCTGATCCCCTGATCGGCGGGAGGACCACCCGCAAAAGTCGCTGCACTCTCAAAAGATGAGAGCTTTACCCCTCCCCCTCTCCCCAGCCAGCAGGAAGAGGCTGCGACGGAGTGCGGCATATCCTTCTCTCCGTTCACGGGGAGAAGGTGGCCGACAGGCCGGATGAGGGGCGCCGCGTACTCCGGTTCCCCCCGCTCAACGCCGCCGATAAAGAAAATAGCGCCCGGCATCGACCGTTTGCGGCAGCAGCAGCGGCTCCAGATCGGGATGCTCCAGCGGCAGGCCGGAAGCGGCAATGCCGCCCCTGGCGAGCGCGCCCGCGGCCAGTTGCGGCAGCCATGTCAGCGTGATCGCATCCTTATCGTCATAGCCGGTGCCGATATCGGCGTGAACGAGCGCGGCATTGGCCCCGACATAATCCTGCGCCGTCTCACGGATTTCGCCGATCACGAGGTTTTCCGGCGAGGGGATCGACGAACCATGGGCGCCGATGGCCCGGTCGAAAGCGATGACGCGATGTTTGGGAAACAGAGAGCGCAGGTGATCGAAGGTGCGGCCGTTGCCGAGCCCGATTTCAAGGATAACGCCGTCCTGCACCTCGCCGCGGATATGGTTGAGAACGTCGCGCTGGGCGCTGAGGCGGCGGATGAAACTATCGAGGCGGCTCATGCGTCTGGTCCATGTTGCGTGCTGATCCAACCCGCTTATCATGCCTGGCCATACCCGGTCGACCATGCCGGCGGGAATTTTCGCAACCGGCCGGCAGCATCGAACAAAAGCGATTTCTGTTTCATCCCCAACACGGTAGCATGTTCTCATGACCCAACCGACAACCGACGATTTCTTCCGCAGCCTCCCCGTCTTCACCGACTTCGAAGGGGTGGCCGACAGCGCCAATTACAGGCCGCTGCCGGAAGACTGGGCGCTGGCGACAGCCGATATCGTCGATTCGACCGGCGCGATCGGGAACGGCCGCTACAAAGCGGTGAACATGGCCGGCGCCAGCGTCATTTCCGCCATCCTGAACGCGCTCGGCCAGCACGACCTGCCCTTCGTCTTCGGCGGCGACGGCGCGCTGGTCGCGATCCCGCCGGCGTCCATCGCGCTTGCCCATGAGGCTTTGGCCGCCGTCCAGAACTGGGTCGGGGAGGAACTCGAACTGACGCTACGCGCCGCGCTGGTGCCGGTGGCGGAGATTCATCGCGCCGGGCTCGACGTGCGCGTCGCGCGCTTCCAGGTGAGCCCCGGCGCATCCTATGCGATGTTTTCGGGCGGCGGCGCGAGTTGGGCCGAGGCCCGGATGAAGGAAGGGCTCTACGGCGTCGAGCCGGCGCCCGCAGGATCACGGCCCGACCTGAGCGGCCTTTCCTGCCGCTGGAACCCGATCCAGTCCCGCCACGGGGAAATCGTCTCGGTCATCGCACTTCCCGGTCCCGCGGCGACCACTGAAAGCTTTACCGCGCTCGTGGGAGATATCGTGGCGCTCGCTGGTGGCGAGGAGCGGGAGGGACATCCGATCGGGGAGGATGGGCCGGAACTCGGCCTGTCGCGCGCCGGGCTCGACGCCGAAGCCCGCGCCAGCGCCCCCAGAGGCCAGCGATTGCGGCGCAAGATTTTCATCATCGCCCAATACCTGCTGACGGCAACGCTGTTTCGGCTGCATGGCCGGCTCGGGCGCTTCGACGCGGCCCGATATCGCCGGGATGTCGGCAGAAACTCGGATTTCCGCAAATTCGACGACGGCCTGAAGATGACGATCGATATCGACCCCGAAAGACGAGCGCGCATCGAGGCGCGGCTGGAGCAGGCGGCCGAGGCCGGCATCTGCCGCTACGGCCTGCACCGACAGGATTCGGCTCTGATGACCTGCATCGTGCCGACACCGCTTTCAAACGACCATATGCATTTCATCGATGGCGCAGCCGGCGGCTACGCTATGGCGGCCAGCCGGATGAAGAAGCTGCAACCCGGCCAGGCCATCGCTGCGGTCACGCCTTGATAACGGCCTCAGCCACGATACCCCTGCGCGAAAACACGTTGCGGGTATCGACGATCAGCGGCGCCCAGCCCGCAAGGCCCGCATAGTCGACGTCATCGTGATCGGTGGCGATCAGCACCGCATCGAAAGCACCGACATTCTTTGCGTCGAGCGGGACGGAGCGACGTCCCTTGAGCGCAAGATACTCGCGGGTCTTCGGTATCTCCGGCACGAAGGGATCGTGATAGGAGGCCGATCCGCCGCGCTCCTCGATCAGTTCGATCAGCTTCAACGACGGGCTTTCGCGAATATCCGGCACGTTTTTCTTGTAGGCCAGCCCGACCACGAGAACCTTCGAGCGGCTGAGCGCCTTGCCGAGCCGGACATCCAGCGCTTCGGCCAGACGGCTGACGACATGGCGCGGCATGGACGAATTGATCTCGCCGGCAAGCTCGATGAAGCGGGTCGGCAACTCGTATTCGCGTGATTTCCAGGTGAGATAGAACGGATCGATCGGGATGCAGTGCCCACCCAGCCCCGGACCCGGATAGAAGGGCATGTAACCGAAGGGCTTGGTCTTGGCCGCGTCGATCACTTCCCAGATATCGATGCCCATCGCCTCGTAGACGACCTTCAACTCATTGACGAGCGCGATATTGACCGCGCGAAAAATGTTTTCCGTCAGCTTCACCGCCTCGGCGGTCGCCGTCGAGGAAACCGGAACCACCGTTTCGACGGCAGCGGCATAAAACGCCGTCACCAGACGGGATGCATCGGGGCCCTCGCCCGCGACGACCTTCGGAATGCTCGAGGTCTTGAAGTCGCGATTGCCGGGATCTTCGCGCTCCGGCGAAAAGCCGAGAAAGAAATCGCGCCCCGAAACGAGCCCGTCACGCTCAAGGATCGGGCGAACCACTTCGTTCGTCGTGCCGGGATAGGTGGTGGATTCGAGCACGATCAGTTGACCGGGTTTCAAGGTTGCGGCAATCGCCTCGCAGGTTTTGACAATGAAGGAAAGATCGGGATCGCGGTGGCGCGTCAGCGGCGTCGGCACGCAGATGACGATGACATCGCATTCCGCAAGCCTGCCGAAATCGGTCGTGGCACGGAAGCGGCCGGCAGCGGTTTCACCGGCCAGCACGTCGTCCGGCACAGCCTCGATATAGGAGCGGCCGGCCTCGATCGCGACCATCTTCGCCGGATCGATATCAAAGCCCGTTACCGGAAAACCGCTTCTCGCAACCGTCATGGCGAGCGGCAGGCCGACATAACCGAGACCGATGACGCCGACATGGGCGGTGCGGTTCACAATGCTGGACAGCAATATCTGGAAAGCGGGGCCGGGCTCGTGGGAAAGAGGGGTCAAGGGCGTGCTCGCGGTCTGATCTCGGCGGGACACCTCGCTGTCGAGGCGTTTTCGATGGCCGTCAGTTGAGGATTATTTCTTCGGGTGTCAAGCAGCGCGAAACGCCAAGGCATGCTGCGACAGGATCGCCCTCATCGCGGACCGAGCCCACACGGAAATAAAATATATGTTTAAAATCAGATGATTAGTATAAAAATCTTCAAACCCGCGCCGACCTGATCAAAATGTGATGCGCGCAAACTGGCATTCACGCCAACCATGCTTATATCGATTGGAGTGCACCGCAGCGAATATCCTTTCCGATCGCCGCAATGCGGGCATCGGCACCATGCCCATCTTCTGTTCGCGCGAGAAAGACGACTGAAGCGATGAATATCCATCACAGCCGCGTTTCCTCCCATTTGCTCGATCGCGTCTCCGGCTGGCTGAAACAGGCCGCACTCAACGGCGATCCCCTCGAAACCATCGTGACCGGCTTCTGCGAGAGGCTTGCGGCTGCGGGCCTGCCGCTGAACCGCATCCATCTCAGCTTTTCGATGCTGCATCCGCTCTACGACGCGCTGGGCT
>JAVBSF010000163.1:0-6324 GCA_031556925.1 Pararhizobium sp. | reverse complement strand
AGCCTTCTCACATATTCGGATGCACACAGAATTCGGCGCCGCCTTGGATGCCGGGGCGGCCGGCTTTGTCCGGACGCTTGCCGGGCCGCGCTACGACTTGGAGACGAAGGCTGGATGACAAAGCCCTTTGAAAAACTGACGGGCATTTCGCATTTCATTGCGGCTGCCACCTATTCATTCGGCGGCGCAAAGCGCCTGCTGGGCGAGGCCGCCTTCCGTCATGAGCTTGGGGCCTTCGTCGTGGCGATGATCGCCTTCGTGGTCGTCGGCGCCACGTTCTTCCAGTATCTGGCGATGTTCCTGCTGTTCCTGATGATGATCGCCTTCGAGGCGATCAACACGGCCATTGAGGAAATCGTCGACCGGGTGTCGCCGGAGATTTCCGACATGGGCAAACATGCCAAGGATCTGGGGTCGCTGGCCTGCCTTTGCGTGATCGTCGCCAATGGCGGCTACGCATTCTATGTGGTGTTTCTCTCGAAGTGGCTGGCCGCCTGATCAGGCGAAGCTCTTGCGACGGCGTTCGATCTCCGGCGCGTTTTCGACGGCGGGGACGCTCTGCAGCACGCGTTTCGAAGGCAGGATGGCGATGGCTTCCGTGCCTTCGCGCAGGCGCGAGCGCAGGATGAACTCGCCATTGTGCTTGGCAAGGATCGCCTGAACGATCGGCAGGCCGAGGCCGGTGCCCTGCTCGGCGCTCTTGATGGCGATGGAGCCCTGGCCGAAGGCGGAGAGCACCACGGGGATTTCGTCTTCGGGAATGCCGGGGCCGTTGTCCTTGATGGAGAGATACTGGCCGCCGCCGGCGGTCCAGCCGACCTTGACGCTGATCTCGCCGCCGGACGGCGTGAACTTCACCGCATTGGAGAGCAGGTTGAGGATGACCTGGCGCATGGCCTTCTCATCCACCCACACGGCCGGCATGTCGCGTTCGAACTGGTCCGATATGGCGATGTTCTTGGCGCGGGCCTTGAGCTGGACCATGCCGATGCAATCCTCGGTGATTTCGAGGAGATGCACGGCTTCCTCGTTCAGATCGTATCTGCCGGCCTCGATGCGCGACAGGTCGAGGATTTCGTTGATGAGATCGAGCAGGTGTTTTCCCGAGCGGTGAATGTCGCCGGTATATTCCTTGTAGATCGGATTGTTGAGGGGGCCGAGCACCTCCGTCGCCATGACCTCGGAAAAGCCGAGGATGGCGTTGAGCGGCGTGCGCAGCTCGTGCGACATCGAGGCGAGGAAGCGCGACTTGGCGAGGTTTGCCTCTTCCGCCCGGCGGCGGGCCTCGTCCGACATGGATTTGGCGACTTCCAGCTCGGCGATCAGGTCGTCCTTTTCCGACTGGACGGACAGGATGTGCAGGTTTGCCCGGTGCATGCGGTTGGTCATGAACACCAGGAAGACGAGCGAGGTGCAGACGACGGCCGTCAGCGCCATGGTCGCGGTCGAGCCGCCGAGCAGCGACAGGGCGGCGAGCGCGATCACCACCGGCGCGAAGGTGACCACCAGCGCGTTGCGCAATTGGAACGTGCCCATCGCGGTGGCGGCAAGGGCGATCAGCAGCGCAGCACCCTTGTAGAAGCCGAAGGTGACGCCGCCGCAGGCATCGCATTCCTGCAGCAAGAACACCGCCCAGCAGACGCCGAACAGAGCCTGGAAGGCGAACAGCCGGCGGCGCCAGACGGCGACTTTTTCCGCCGGCATCTCCTGCGCCTTCGCCTTGCGGGCGAGCAGCATGCCGAGCGCATGGACGCAGAGCGTCATGACGCCCCAGGTGACGAGTTGCGGGCTCTGGGACAGATAGACGCCGATGGCGGTGATGAAAACGATGAAGACCGGCATGGCGATGGCACCATGCAGCATCGAATCGATGTGCAGCGCGATCATGTCCCGGTCGAAGCCGGCCATGTTGGAGGGGCCGATCTGCAGGCGCTCGCGGGTCGCGCGCACGGCTTTCGACACCGCCTTGTTGCGGTGGCTGCGCGACTTGTCGACAATGATCTTGTCGGTCGAGGTGCTGACGCCCTGATTCATGGTCTCAAACGGTATTAATGAAATCCTATCAACGATAAGAGCAAATTCTTAAGAAGTTGCTGCGCCGTGCGGATTTGATGATTTCGGGCGAGGGAAACGGGATTGAAATGATACGACGCGGTGGCCTGTTGCGCGATGGCGCGCTGACGGTGGTGTTTCTCGGCCTGCTGGCGCTGGTGGTGACGCGGCTCGATGAGGCGAACCGGATTTATCTCGCGGGCGAAACCCGCATCATCGACGGCGATACGCTGGCGATCGGGGCGGAGCGTATCCGGCTTCTCGGCATCGATGCGCCGGAACTGGCGCAGGTCTGTCTCGATGGGGAGACGCCGCGCAACTGCGGGCAGGCGGCGAAGGCGGAGCTTGCCGCCATGGCGGCGCTGGGGCGGGTAGAATGCTCCGGCCATTCGAAAGACAAATACGGGCGGCTGCTGGCGGTCTGCACGTCGGGCGGGCGGGAGCTGAATGCCGCCATGGTGCGTTCGGGGCAAGCGGTCTCCTATGGCGGTTACGCGGCCGAGGAGCGTTTCGCCCAGGCCGAGCGTCGCGGTCTCTGGGCCGGCACGTTCGACAGGCCGCAAAACTGGCGCAGGCAGCATGGCGGAATGGACGAAGCGCCCCATATGGAAAGCGATATGCTGTCGCGGCTGATGGAGCGGGTGCGCGCCTTTGTCGGCGCAAACTGACGGATGGCCGACATGAAGAGGAAAGCGGAATGACGCAGGACGATGGGCTCGGCGAACTGCGTGCAGCGATTGCCGCCTGCCGGCTCTGTCGCGACGCCCCCTGGGGCGGGCCGGAAAACCGGCTGCCGCACGAACCGCGGCCGGTGGCGGTGATCTCGGACAAGGCGAAGATCCTGATCGCCGGGCAGGCGCCCGGTCTCAGGGTCAACAATACCGGCCTTCCCTTCAACGATGCCTCGGGCGACCGGCTGCGGCAGTGGCTCGATGTGACGCGTGAGCAGTTCTACGATCCCGATCTCTTTGCCATCGTGCCGATGGGCTTCTGTTTTCCCGGATACGACGCCCATGGCAGCGACCTGCCGCCGCGGCGCGAATGCGCGCCGACATGGCGCGGCAAAGTGATGGCGGCGATGCCGCAGATCGAACTGATTCTCGCCATCGGCCAATATGCGCAGAAATGGCATCTGGGCGAGCGCCGGCTGAAATCGATGACGGCAACAGTGGAGAACTGGCGGACGTTTCTCGGCGTCAACGAGGGGCCGGCGGTTCTGCCGCTGCCGCATCCGAGCTGGCGCAATACGGCCTGGCTGAAGAAACATCCGTGGTTCGAAAGCGACGTCTTACCCGCGTTGCGGATGCGAGTGAAATCCGCTTTATTATAAAAAAAAATTCTTCCATTTGACAAAAATAAGGATATGAAAGGAATATTATTCGAAGGGGGCTTCGCCTATGGATCGTCTCGATCGCAAAATCCTGCGTCTTCTGCAGGAGGATTCCACGCTTGCCGTTGCCGATCTCGCCAAGAAGGTCGGCCTTTCCACCACACCCTGCTGGCGCCGCATCCAGAAGATGGAAGAGGAAGGCGTGATCCGCGGGCGCGTTGCGCTGCTTGACCCGGTCAAGATCAATACCAAGGTCACAGTTTTCGTCTCGATCCGTACCAACGCCCATTCGATCGAGTGGCTGAAGCGGTTTTCCGAGGTGATCGGCGAGTTTCCGGAAGTGGTCGAGTTCTACCGCATGAGCGGCGATGTCGATTATCTGCTGCGCGTCGTCGTACCGGATATCGCGGCCTATGACGCCTTCTACAAGCGGCTGATCGCCAAGATCGAAATTCGCGACGTGTCGTCCGCCTTCGCCATGGAGCAGATCAAGTACACGACGCAACTGCCGCTCGACTATATGATTCTCGAACAGGCGAAATCCGCCGAGGATTGAGATCGATATATTTCGGCTGAAGTTCCGGCTCCTCGAATCCATTGCTGGGCGGATTGTATTTTTGGTGTTGTTGAGTAGACAGCAGCATCTATGAAGTGCAAAATGTTGTCAGCGCAATCGGTGGGGCCGGTATGCTGGACATTGTACAGAAGCTTCTTGAGCTATCTAAGAGTGAGAAATCAGACTCTTTAAAAATCCCGTCGATCCTATGTATAATAGGATGTCTTCTGATTTTTTTGTCCGATAAAATTCCAAAAGAAGTGGCTGAGGGTGGACTTGTTCAAATTCTCGGGTTTCTTGTTTTATCTATAGGTTTTATATTTATAGTTTTCGTCGTCGTTAATGATACATTTAATGTATCGATCATTACGGGTATTTCAGATGGAATTATAAGTGGGCTTTTGGCAACGTTCATCGTGTCTTCTACTTTGTTTGCTCCTGTATATCATCAAAGTGAAGATAATTTATACATAAATAGAATTCTTATAACGCTTTCTTATGGGATGATGTACGGAGGTATTGTCGGGCTTTTTGCATCACTTTTTGATCGAAAGGCAAAGATTGATATCTTAAAATCAATAAGTGTTATCGCTTCAATATTCATCCTTTTTGTGTATTTCCTAAGTATATACATATTTCCGAAAATGCCTTATGTGCAGTCAGAGCCCATGCTTGTTGGGCAGCTTTTTATTATACATATGGTTTTTGTTGTTATTTTTGTTATAATGTATTTTAAAACATTTAAAATTAAAAACTATAAGAAGCCAGTTTTACTTTATATTTTAACAAGTTCTATTGTAGTATTGTTGTTGTTTTTGTTGAAGCAGAGGATTTTTTATCCTACGGAGTATGGTCTTGATAACGAAATTCTATGGGTTATGACTTTTTACACCGAGGAAAAACCCTCGATTTATGCTTTCGGCGCAATTATGGTGGCTTTCATCGTGTATGTTGCAACCAACACAATATATGCACTCAGAACCATTTCGATCAGTCGGGGCGGGGATGATGCGGGGCTCCCGCCACCGGAGATTTAGCGGTATACTCAAGATTGTGAAAACCGCTTCGAGTAAAACGGTTTTTGTGCTCGACTACTTTTCCAGCCGCGCCAGCAGCGAGGACGTGTCCCAGCGATTGCCGCCGAGCGCCTGGACGTCGCCGTAGAACTGGTCGACCAGTGCCGTGACCGGCAGTTTCGCGCCGTTGCGGCGGGCTTCGGCAAGCACGATATCCAGATCCTTGCGCATCCAGTCGACGGCGAAGCCGAAATCGTATTTTCCGGCGTTCATGGTCTTATGGCGGTTTTCCATTTGCCAGGAGCCGGCCGCGCCCTTCGAGATCACATCCACGAGCCCCTCGACATCGAGGCCCGCTTTCTTCGCGAAATGGATGCCTTCAGCAAGGCCTTGAACGAGACCTGCGATGCAGATCTGGTTGACCATCTTGGCGAGCTGGCCGGAGCCTGCCGGGCCCATCAGGCCGACCATGCGGGCATAGGCGTCGATGACCGGGCGGGCGCGTTCGAAAACGCTCGGATCACCGCCGCACATGACGGTCAGCACGCCGTTTTCCGCGCCGGCCTGACCGCCGGAAACCGGGGCATCGATGAAATGGGCGCCGCGGGCCGTGGCGGCGGCGTCGAGTTCTCGGGCGACTTCGGCTGAGGCCGTGGTGTTGTCGATGAAGACCGCGCCGGGCTTCAGCGCGGTGAACGCGCCATTTTCGGCCGTGGTGACCGAGCGCAGGTCGTCGTCATTGCCGACGCAGGCGAAGACGAAGTCGGCGCCATCGGCGGCTTCCGCCGGCGTCCTGACGGCACGGCCACCGAACTCGGCAGCCCATTTTTCGGCCTTGGCGAAGGTGCGGTTATAGACCGTCAGCTCGTGTCCGCCACGAACCTTGAGGTGGCCTGCCATGGGATAACCCATGACGCCGAGACCGATGAATGCGACCTTTGCCATTTCCAGAACACTCCCAATTGCTTTGGGTGAGGTGTAGCCGATGGCGCCGGTGCGGGAAAGGGGCGACGGAGCGGGTGGCTCCCGTTCCGTCGCGGATCTTGTGGTGTTGCTTACGGCTTGAAGCGCGCGATTACGAGGTGGCCGGCGATCGGCTCGCCTTCTTCCATGCGTACGGTAATGTCGCCGACCTCGATCACTTCGAAGCCGGTCGCCGTCAGCCGTTCGCGCAGATAGGTTTCCGCATGGGCAAAGCGCTGGTGCGGGCCGACCATGAACGGCCGGCCGGCAAAGGTTTCGGCCGACAGCGTTTCGCTCGAGAAGATGAACAGGCCGTCAGGTACGAGATTGTCGACGGCGCCGAAGAATAGCGCTTCGAGCGCGCCCATATAGGGCAGCACGTCGGTCGCAACGATCAGGTCGAAGGG
>JAVBSF010000175.1:0-19743 GCA_031556925.1 Pararhizobium sp. | reverse complement strand
TTGTATTCAAAGTAAACCTCCACCTACGGTGGAGGACTGGACGAGTTCCACACGGTAGTTGAGAGACCTCCTGCTTGGATCACTGGGGTGGCCCAGATTTCAGACAAGGAGGTTCTATGGATGAGCCAAAGCTCTCGCATGCGACGTGGGACTGCAAGTATCACGTTGTTTTTGGCAGCAAGTACCGGACGAAAAGACTCTACGGGGACGTACGGCGTGAATTGGGTGAACTCTTACGTCGGCTGGCGCTGCAAAAAGGTTGCCAGATCGAGGAAGGTCATTTGATGCCCGACCATGTGCATATGCTGATTTCGATTCCGCCGAAGTATTCTGTTGCGCACATTGTTGGTTATTTGAAGGGTAAGACCGCCCTGTATATTGCCAACAAATACGCGCGTAAGCGCCGTTACAAGGGATATCACTTTTGGGCACGGGGGTATTTTGTCTCGACCACGGGCTACAATGAGCAGGTCGTCAGACAATATATCCGTAATCAGGAAAAGGCCGACAAAGCTTCCGACTTTGCCGACCTCTTCAATCGTAGCTACTAAGCGCTAACAAAACCACTTCTAGTGGTTCAAGCGCAGCGTTTCAAACCTCCACCTCTGGTGGAGGTCATGACTTTTCAGACCTTGCCCGCCTCCCAGCCGAGCATGGCGCGCTTGCGGGTGAGGCCCCAGTGATAGCCCGTCAGCGCTCCGCTCTTGCCGAGCGCCCGATGGCAGGGAACGACGAAGGAAATCGGGTTGCGGCCGACAGCCGCCCCAACCGCGCGTGAGGCGGTCGGCTGACCGATGTCGCAAGCGATATCCGAATAGGTCACCGCCTTGCCCATCGGTATCTTCAACAGCGTCTGCCAGACCCGTACCTGGAAATCCGAACCGATCAGCACGATGCGCAGCGGCTCTTCCTCAAGCCAGCGGTCCGCCTCGAAGATGCGGGCGGCATAGCCCGCCGTCGCCGCGCTGTCCTCGACATAGGTAGCGTTCGGCCAACGGCCGGCCATATCCTCGAAACTGTCGCGCTCGTGTCCGGGATCGTTGAAGGCAAGGCCCGCGAGACCTCGATCCGTAACCATTACCAACGCAACGCCGAACGGCGACGGATGAAAACCGTAGCGGATGGTCAAGCCTGCGCCGCGCTGCTTCCATTCGCCGGGGGACATGGCCTCATGAGTGACGAAAAGATCGTGCAGGCGACCGGGGCCGGAGAGGCCGAGTTCGTAGCTCGTCTCCAGCAGTGGCAATTCTTCCTGCCGCAACAGACGCTTGGCATGGTCAAGCGTGACGGCCTGCAGAAAAGCCTTTGGCGACAAGCCGGCCCAGCGGGTGAATGTCTTCTGCAGCTGGGTCGGCGACTGGCCGAGCTCACCGGCGATCACCTCCAGCGAGGGCTGATCGCGGTAGTTTTCGGTCAGCAATTCAACGACGCGGCTGACGATGTCATAGTCGCTGCCCTTGGGAGTGATATCCGTGGGGATCGGGGTCGTGACGTTCATGATCGTATCTCCTTGTGTTGGAGATAATCACTCGTGGCGCTTTGCTTCCACCCGTTTCTTGCCTCAACGTCGCTTAACGGTGGCGAGCGCGCCGGAAAAGGCTTTTGCGAAACTTTCCCGATCCTCGCGATTGAGAAACATGCCGATATCCGTGGCGCGGCGGCGGTCGCTGACATTCATCGAGACGATGCCGATCTCGGAATGGCGGGCGATGTTGAAGCGAGTCCAGAAGGGATTGAAACGGTGTTCGGTCATATCGCCGGCCGGCGTGAACTTGCGCACCGAAACATTGGTGCGCGAAACCGATATCTCCTCGCGGGCACGGGCTGCCCGGTAGTTGAGCCAGAAGGCGCCGAACAGCAGCAGATAATCCAGCCCGAAGAAGAACACGATCGGCCAGGCGCCCATGACCGTGAACACGAAGACATGCACGAGGCTCATCAGCCCGGCGATCAGGAAGAACACCTTGAAGCCCTTCATGCCGAGCGAGCGATAGGGCGTCAGCTCGGCCTCGAAAACCGGCTTGTCGTTGATCTCCATCTCGCCGATCGTTATCTCGCCATTGCCATCGTTCATGGCTGCCAACTATAGATGGCCCATGAAAAACGTGAAGCCGAAAACCGCATCCCAGAGCGCAAAAGCCCGCACCGCGACGTCCGGTCGCGGCCGGAAGCTGGCAAAGACCGCCTATAGCCGCGAGGAAATCGAGGAGATCTTCCGCCGTTTCTCCATCCAGCGGCCTGAACCGAAGGGCGAACTCGAACACGTCAATCCCTTCACGCTGGTCGTCGCCGTGGCGCTTTCGGCGCAGGCGACCGATGCCGGCGTCAACAAGGCGACGCGCGCATTGTTTGCCGCCGCGGATACGCCGGAAAAGATGCTCGCGCTCGGCGAGGAGAAGGTTCGCGACTACATCAAGACCATCGGGCTTTATCGCAACAAGGCCAAGAACGTGATCGCGCTCAGCGAAAAGCTGATCGCCGATTTCGGCGGTGAGGTGCCGCGGAACCGCGAGGAGCTGGTGACGCTGCCGGGCGTCGGTCGCAAGACCGCCAATGTGGTGATGTCCATGGCCTTCGGCGAGGCGACCATGGCGGTCGATACTCATGTCTTCCGCATCGCCAACCGACTCTGTCTGGCACCGGGCAAGACCCCGGACGAAGTGGAGGACAATCTGATGCGGATCATTCCCGACCACTATCTCTACCACGCCCATCACTGGCTGATCCTGCACGGCCGCTACTGCTGCAAGGCGCGCAAGCCGGAATGTCAGCGCTGCGTCATCGCCGACATCTGCAAGGCGGCGGAAAAGACCAACGCCATCCCCGCCCCGCTGGTGGAGCTGCCGCAGCAGTTTATGGAGCCGCCACTGCCCTGATGACGGCGGCGATCGCCTGCTCATAGCCCGCTCTTTCCGCTCCCGCATCGATTTCAAGCGCAGCGCGATCGAAGGCGGCCGAGAGCATATCGGTCAGCGGCTCGAGCGGAACGGCGGCCTCCCGGCCTTCCAGCAGGGCGGCAAGGCCCGTCCTGAGACTGGAATGGGCGTTTTCCCCATCCAGCCGGCGCACCGCCTCGATACCGAGAACCGCCGGTCCGTCGAGCAGCAGGATGCGGGTGCGACCGGATACGGCCATGGCGTCGAAGAAAGCGGCCGTTCCCGCAAGGATCGCCTGCAGCGCATCGGCGGTCGGCGCGCTGCGCTCCTCGATCGCAAGGCCAACGGCTTGCGCTTCCTTTTCGGCGACGGCGGCAAACAGCGCCTTCTTGTCTTCGAAATGGTGATAGAGCGCGCCGCGCGTCACGCCTGCGGCCTCGACGATGTCGGGCGTCGCCGTTTCCGCAAACCCCTTTGCGACAAACAGGCCACGCGCCGCTTCGATGAGGCCTGCCCGCATGGCTTCGCTGCGATCCTTGTTGCTGCGTCTCATATATCCTCTTTACATACATTCTGTACGTATGTTATCTAAAAAACATACAGAATGTATCTTATTAATGAAAGGAACACCACGATGAATCCACCAGCTACTATCCCGTGATCATGACCGGCGATGTCGCCGGCACGGCCGATTTCTATATCCGCCACTTCCGCTTTAAGGCGCTGTTCACGGCCGACTGGTATGTGCATCTGCAATCGACCGAGGATGAGCATGTGACGCTCGCCGTTCTGGACGGGCAGCATGAAACGATCCCGCCGCAGGCCCGCGGAAAGATCGGCGGTCTGCTTCTGAATTTCGAGGTGGAGGATCCCGATACGCTTTACGCGCAGTTTCGCGCCGCCGGCCTGCCGATCCTGAAAGCACTCTGCGACGAGGATTTCGGTCAGCGGCATTTCATCACCACCGACCCGAACGGGGTTCTCATCGACATCATAAGGCCGATCGCGCCAAGCGCCGAATATGCGGCGCAATACGAGGCTTCCGCCATACCGGCGTGAGTGGCTCGCAAATGGAACAGATCGGCCGTGAAAATGAACCGGCGAGATCGGTGACAGGGATGCCCGGATTGCAGCGCTTGCCGATGGCGGCGAGCGCATCATCGATATCGAAAACGCAGTGCTTCAGGACCGTTTTGGAGGGGAAGAGTTCAAGCGCGTTGCGGGCAGCCACGCCGCAAGCCTTGGTCTCTCCCAATAAGAAAAATCTGCTGCGCGGAAGCGATTTTAGCATTCACCCTTCCCAAGACCATCAAAACCGTTATTACCGGTTACCGGCTGAAGCATATTTTCCAGGCGGTTCCCCATGACGAAATTCGACGTGCTCACGGTCGGCAACGCGATTGTCGATATCATCGCGCGCTGCGACGACGCCTTCCTCGTCCATAACGGCATCATCAAGAGCGCGATGAACCTGATCGACGCCGAACGGGCGGAACTACTCTATTCCCGCATGGGACCGGCGCTAGAAGCCTCCGGCGGCAGCGCCGGCAACACGGCGGCGGGCGTTGCCAATCTCGGCGGGCGGGCCGCCTATTTCGGCAAGATTTCCAGCGATCAGCTGGGCGATATCTTCACCCACGACATCCGCGCCCAGGGCGTGCATTTCGAAACCAAGCCACTCGCATCCCAGCCGCCGACGGCGCGCTCGATGATCTTCGTGACGCCCGACGGCGAGCGCTCGATGAACACCTATCTCGGCGCCTGCGTCGAGCTCGGCCTTGAAGATGTCGAGGCCGATGTCGTCGCCGATGCCAAGGTCACCTATTTCGAAGGCTATCTCTGGGATCCGCCGCGGGCCAAGGATGCGATCCGCGCATGCGCCCGCATCGCCCATGAAAACAACCGCGAAGTGGCCATGACCCTCTCCGACAGTTTTTGCGTCCACCGTTACCGCGCCGAATTCCTCGACCTGATGCGCTCCGGCGCCGTCGATATCGTTTTCGCCAACCGCAGCGAGGCGCTGGCGCTCTACGAGACCGAGGATTTCGAACAGGCGCTCGACAGCATCGCCAGGGATTGCAAGCTCGCCGCCGTGACCATGAGCGAGGAAGGGTCGATCGTCGTGCGCGGCAACGAGCGTGTGCGCATCGAGGCCACCACGATCGAGACCGTGGTCGACACCACCGGCGCCGGCGATCTCTATGCGGCGGGCTTCCTGTTCGGATACACGAACGGCCGTTCGCTTGCCGACTGCGGCAAGCTCGGCAGCCTCGCTGCCGGCATCGTCATCGAACAGGTCGGACCGCGCCCGATGGTCTCCCTGTCGGACGCGGCGAAGAAGGCCGGGCTTCTCTAAAGCTTACTTGAAGGCTTCGCCTGGATAGGCACCCCAGATCTCGCTGTGCGCAATCCAGCCCTCGGTGCCCTGCGCATCGGCATGGCACCAGTCGCCGTTGCATTCGCCGACATGCACGACGACGCCTGGCTGGATACGCGCGACGACCGTTGCATTGGACTGCGGATCGCGGCGCATGTTGACGAAGATTTCATCGCCCTTGCCGCGCATCCACGGCGCCGTGAGCGCCGTGCGGTCTCCCGAAAGCAGCGCCTGGTTGACCCAGCCTTCGGCGCCATCGGCATCGCGGATCCGCCGCCAGTTGTCGTATTCCTGGATGATCTCGACGGGAACGCCGGAGCGCATATAACGCCAGGCGATGGCATAATCGACACTCGGCCCGACGCGCAGATTGACGCTTTTCGACTTGAGGCTGACGAAGCGCGGCAGCGGCAGGCCGCTCGCGCCCTTGGCGGCCTGGGCGAAGGCCGGCGCGGCCACGCTTGCAAAGCCCGCGGCCAGAACGGCAGCAACAACGAAGCTGGACAGAACCTTACGCATGACGAAATCCGCTTTTCAAAAAAATCAGAGACTTGCAGGCAAAACGCAGATCGGCGCGGCAGACCGCGAACAAATCGCCGGAGAAGTTTCAGAGTTTCGTTTGTCTTCCACACCGGGTCTGGTAGAAAATGCGCTGCAGGGAGAACGATCACTCATCTTGGTTAAGAACCCGTCAACAAGATCAGACAGGCACAGATGACCGCGAAGAAAAAACCCAGGGTCTATATCACGCGCAAGCTGCCGGATGTGGTGGAAACGCGCATGCGAGAGCTGTTCGACGCTGAGCTCAACATCGACGATGCGCCGCGCAGCCAGCCGGAACTGGTGGCCGCCGTCAAGCGCGCCGACGTCCTCGTGCCGACCGTCACCGACCGGATCGACGCGGCGCTGATCGAGCAGGCCGGGCCGCAGCTGAAACTGATCGCCAGCTTCTCCAACGGCGTCGACAATATCGATGTGGATGCCGCCGCCCGCCGGGGCATCACCGTCACCAACACCCCGAATGTCTTGACCGAGGATACCGCCGATATGACAATGGCGCTTATCCTCGCGGTGCCGCGCCGGCTGATCGAAGGCGCCAATATCCTGACCGACCGGAAAGGCGAATGGGCCGGCTGGTCTCCGACCTGGATGCTCGGACGCCGCCTTGCCGGAAAACGCATCGGCATCGTCGGCATGGGCCGCATCGGCACCGCGGTCGCGCGGCGCGCCAAGGCCTTCGGCCAGTCGAACCACTATCACAACAGCAAGCGCGTCAGCCAGGAGACCGAGGAAAAGCTGGAGGCGACCTATTGGGACAGCCTCGACCAGATGCTGGCCCGCGTCGATATCGTTTCGGTCAACTGTCCGTCGACACCTGCAACCTATCATCTTCTCTCCGCCCGACGCCTGGCGCTGATGCAGCCGACCAGCTACCTCGTCAACACGGCCCGCGGTAGCATCGTCGATGAGACGGCGCTGATCAAATCCCTGCGGGAAGGCAAGATCGCCGGGGCCGGACTCGACGTTTTCGAAAACGAGCCAGCCGTCAATCCGAAGCTGATCAAGCTTGCGACGGAGGGCAAGGTGGTGCTGCTGCCGCATATGAGCTCGGCAACGCTCGAAGGACGTATCGACATGGGCGAGAAGGTGGTGATCAACATCCGCACCTTCTTCGACGGTCACAGGCCGCCGGATCGCGTGTTGCCGAACCGCAGCTGAAAAACCGCGCCCTTCAGCCGGGTTCTGACGCTTTCCGGCGTCTGTAGCGGATCGTTTCGAAACGGGCGGCCAGGGCATCGTAGAGGAGAAGCCGCCCGATCAGCGGCTCCCCCGCTCCGGTGATCAGCTTGATGACTTCCATAGCCTGCAATGTACCGATAACGCCGGTCAGCGCCCCGACGATACCGGCCTCGGCGCAGGATGGCACGACGCCGGCCTGCGGGGCTTCGGGAAAGAGATCGCGGTAGCGCGGATTGAGCCGCCCGTCCGCGCCCGCCGCCCAGGGGCGCAGCACCGTCAGCGACCCGTCGAAACGCCCGACAGCCCCGGTAACCAACGGCTTTTCCATCCGCTCGGCGGTATCGGCGACGAGATAGCGCGTCTCGAAATTGTCGGAGCCGTCAACGACGATATCGTAACCGGAGACGATGCCTTCCGCATTGTGCCGGTCGAGGAGCAGGGGATGGCCCGCCACGGCGACATGGGGATTGATGCGCGCCATCGCGCCGGCCGCGCTGTTCACCTTGGAACGGGCGATATCCGGCGTGCCGTGAACGATCTGACGCTGGAGATTGGAGAGGGAGACGACGTCATCGTCGACGATACCGATCGTGCCGACGCCGGCAGCCGCCAGATAGAGCAACACCGGCGCGCCAAGGCCGCCGGCACCGACGACCAGCACACGCGCCGCTTTCAGCTTCTGCTGACCGCCGCCGCCCACTTCCGGCAGGACGATGTGGCGGGCGTAACGTTCGATTTCCTCGGGGCTCAGCGGCGATGCGGTCATGATCAGATGTTCACTCCGAAACTGCACCATTGGCAACGGTCAGATAGCGCGCCCGTTCTCCCAATGCCGAAAACATCGAGCGGTCGGTTCCGGTCATGAAGGCCTGCCCGCCGAGATCATCGACAAGGTCGAAGAGGGCGGCCCGTCGTCCCTCGTCGAGATGGGCGGCGATCTCATCGAGCAGCAGGACAGGCGCATGGCCGGTGAGATTGGCGACCAGACGGGCATGGGCGAGCACCAGTCCGACGAGAAGGGCCTTCTGCTCCCCCGTCGAGCAGCGCGCGGCCTCCATATCCTTGGCGCGATGGCGAATGAGGAGATCGCTGCGATGGGGGCCGTCCAGCGTGCGGCCGGCGGCGGCGTCGCGGTAACGGCCGGCTTGCAGCAGGCCAAGGTATTCCTCCTCCAGATCGACGGCGGGGCGATGCCACTGGCCATCGAGGAAGCCGGAAAGCGCAAGGTCCGCGGAGGGGAAAACACCACCCTCTCCATTTTGCGCGACGAGACTCGCGAGCAGGCCGAGCATTTCATGGCGGGCATGGGCCATGGAAATACCGAGTTCGGCCATCTGCCGCTCCAGCCCTGTCAGCCAGACCGCATCCGGGCGGGGCTCGGACAGGAGCTTGTTGCGGCTGCGCATGGCGCGTTCGTAGTCGCTTGCACGGCGGCCGTGCTCGGGGTCGAGCGACAGCACGAGGCGATCGAGAAACCGGCGGCGATCCCCCGAGCCGCCTGTGAAGAGTCCGTCCATCGCCGGCGTCAGCCAGAGCACCCGGACATGATCCAGCAGCTCATCGACGCTTCTGGCCGGCGTGCCGTTGAGACGAAGACGGCGCGAGGCGCCATCCTCGCTGCCAAGCGTGCCGGTTCCAAGTTCGACGGAGCCATCCATGCCCTCCAGCCCGGCAAAAACCGAGAAGCCGCCGTTCGAGCCGACGCGAGCGACGTCGCTATAGGCGGCGCGGCGCAGGCCACGGCCCGGCGACAGGAAGGAGACCGCTTCCATCAGATTGGTCTTGCCGGCGCCGTTCTCTCCCGTCAGCACGACGTGACGCTCATCGAGATCGAGCGACAGTCCCGCATAGTTACGAAAATCGGCAAGCTTCAGGCGGGTGAGGAAAACCTTGTGCGGCATGGTCCGTCCGGTTGGAGTTCTCAAGCGCTTCATCACCCCTTCGTGGCGATGAAGCGCTTGCGGCAGAGCTATGCCGCCTTGACCGCAATGGCAAGCGGAACCGCGCATTGCCCGTCCACATCATGGCCCATCCAGGTCAGGGTCCGTTCAGGGTGTCGAGTTCGGGATAATGCCGGAAAATGCCGGATTGATTGAAAGCGAGCCGGCGCTCGGAGCGCAGATAGCTGACGATCGTCGGCAGATCGGAAACGAGATCGTGCAGCGCGATCAGTCGCTGGTAACGGGCGCTATCTCCCTCCATGGCCTGTGGAAACGCATAGCGCAGTCCCTCGACCAGCTGGAAAAGCGAGAGATCGACATAGGTGAGCGCCCCTCCCACAGCATGAATATCCGACTTTGGATTATGCGCCAGAACCTTCTCGAAATAGCCGAGAAACTTGGGAAGCCGATCGGTGAGAAATGTTTCGGACCGCCGTTTCGCCTCGTCCTTCTGCTCCTCGTAATAGAGCGAGGTGCCTATCGGATGATGACAATCGTGAATCTCGGCGAGGAAATCGGTGATCGTCAATTGCAGACCGTTAGCCTGAAAGCGCCCGGCCTCGTCCGTTGGAGCAAGCCCCAGCCGGCTTCCAAGATAGAGCAGGATATTAGCGACATGCGAAACAAGCACATCCGCGTCCTTGAGGAAGGGCGGAGCGAAGGGCACGACGGCGGCATTCTCGCCTTTCAATATCGCCATGAGCCGCTCCATGCCGCCATCCGTGCGGGCAACATCGACATAATCGGCCTGCGCATATTCCAGCGCGAGGCGGACGAACTCCCCGCGTCCGGGAATGCCGTCCCAGTAATAGAGCTCGTAAGGCATCGTCTCCCCCTTATGGTTCCATCAACGACAAAACCTATGGCCTGGAATGGTTCCGGAAAGGGGCATCAAAAAGAACAGGGCCGGACAGCATGAAGCCTCCGACCCTGAAAACCATGTCGACGTGACGGATCAGTCGCTCAGCGTGTCGAAGAAATCCTTCATGCGCGAGAAGAAGCCGGACGATTCGGGATTGTTCTCCTTGGAGGAGATTTCTTCGAATTCTTTCAGGAGCTCCCGCTGGCGTTTCGTCAGCTTCTGGGGCGTTTCGATCTGGATCTGGATGTAGAGATCACCAACCTGGGTGGAGCGCAAGACCGGCATGCCCTTGCCCTTGAGACGGAACTGCTTGCCGGCCTGGGTGCCTTCCGGGACGGAAACCCGCGACTTGGTGCCGTCGAGCGTCGCCACATCGAATTTGCCGCCCAGCGCCGCCGTCGTCATCGAGATCGGCACGGCGCAATAGAGATCGGCACCATCGCGCTGATAGAAGGCATGGGGCTTGACCGAGAGGAAGATGTAGAGATCGCCCGCCGGACCGCCGCGCAGGCCGGCCTCGCCCTCGCCCGAGAGACGGATACGGGTGCCGTCCTCGATACCCGCGGGGATGTTGACCGACAGCGAGCGCTCTTCGGTCGTGCGGCCCTGACCGTGGCATTTGGTGCAGGGATCAGTAATCGTCTGGCCACGGCCATGGCATGTCGGGCAGGTGCGCTCGACGGAGAAGAAACCTTGCGCGGCGCGGACGCGGCCGGACCCCTGACAGGTGGCGCAGGTCTTGGGGCTGGTGCCCGGCTTGGCGCCGGTGCCAGTGCAGACATCGCAGGTGATCGAGGTGGGAACCCGGATCTGCGCGGTCTTGCCGGCATAGGCCTCCTCAAGCGTGATTTCCATGTTGTAGCGCAGATCACCGCCACGTTCGCGACCGCCGGACGAGCGGCGCTGGCGCCCGCCCATCATCTCGCCGAAAATGTCCTCGAAGATATCGGAGAAGCCGCCGGCGCCCATGCCGGCACCGCCGCCACCCATGCCGCCGCCTTCGAAGGCGGCATGGCCGTAACGATCGTAGGCAGCGCGCTTCTGCGGATCCTTCAGGGTCTCGTAGGCCTGGTTGATTTCCTTGAAGGTTCTTTCCGCCTCGGCGTCACCGGGGTTCTTGTCCGGGTGATATTTCATCGCCAGTTTGCGGAAGGCGCTCTTCAGCTCCTTTTCATCCGCCGTTTTTGCAACGCCGAGCGTTTCGTAGAGATCACGTTTCATTCGTGCGAATTGTCCTGTCGTATGGTCACAGCGAGACGGGCCGTCCGGCGGTCGCCTGATTTCCTTGCAACAGGATTTAGTAAACCTTCACGCCCGATACCATAGCCAAAGCTGCCGACATCAAGTTTTTCGCGTCAAAATCGACGCTTCCGGCGGGCTCGTTGCCCTGCCGCACCTTCATTGCCCCTTCCCGCCGCCTCAAAGCAGCCCGAGACCGGGAGGTTGGACAAAAAAGCCCCCGGAGCGGGCTGCACTCCGGGGGCTCAATCATTCTTCACGTCGTCGCGAAGATCAGGCCGACTTCTTGCCGTCGTCGTCGATCTCTTCGTAATCCGCGTCAACGACATTGTCGCCATCGCGGGCGGCGTCGGCTGCGGCGTCCGCATGGGCGGCGTCCGTCTGCTGGGCTTCATACATGGCCTGGCCGAGCTTCATGGAAGCTTCCATGAGAACCTGAGTCTTGGCCTTGATGTCTTCCGCATCCGGCTCGGAGGCTTCGACAGCCGTCTTCAGGCTGGCGATGGCATCCGAAATCGCATTGCGGTCAGCTTCCGAAACCTTGTCGCCGAATTCACTCAGAGACTTTTCCGAGGAGTGAATCAGGCTTTCAGCCTGGTTCTTGGCTTCAACGGCCTCGCGGCGCTTCTTGTCGGCTTCAGCGTTGGCCTCGGCGTCCTTGACCATCTTTTCGATGTCGGCGTCAGACAGACCACCAGATGCCTGAATGCGGATCTGGTGTTCCTTGCCGGTGCCCTTGTCCTTGGCCGAAACCTGCACGATGCCGTTGGCGTCGATATCGAAGGTGACTTCGATCTGCGGAACGCCACGCGGTGCCGGCGGAATGCCAACGAGGTCGAACTGGCCGAGCAGCTTGTTGTCTGCAGCCATTTCGCGCTCGCCCTGCGAAACGCGGATGGTCACAGCCGACTGGCTGTCTTCCGCGGTCGAGAAGGTCTGCGACTTCTTCGTCGGGATCGTGGTGTTACGTTCGATCAGACGGGTGAAGACACCACCGAGGGTTTCGATGCCGAGCGATAGCGGGGTTACATCGAGGAGCAGGACGTCCTTGACGTCGCCCTGAAGGACGCCGGCCTGGATGGCGGCGCCGAGAGCGACGACTTCATCCGGGTTGACGCCCTTGTGCGGCTCCTTGCCGAACAGCTGCTTGACGACTTCCTGTACCTTCGGCATGCGGCTCATGCCACCGACGAGAACGACTTCGTCGATCTCGGCTGCGGTGACGCCGGCATCCTTGAGGGCTGCCTTGCACGGTGCAACGGTGCGCTGGATCAGGTCGTCGACCAGGCTTTCGAACTTGGCGCGCGACAGCTTCATGGTCAGGTGCTTCGGACCGGAAGCATCCGCCGTGATGAACGGCAGGTTGATTTCGGTCTGCTGCGAGGACGACAGCTCGATCTTGGCCTTTTCCGCAGCTTCCTTGAGGCGCTGCAGGGCAAGCTTGTCGCTCTTCAGGTCGATGCCCTGATCCTTCTTGAATTCGGCCGCGAGGTATTCGACCAGACGCATGTCAAAGTCTTCACCGCCGAGGAAGGTGTCGCCGTTGGTCGACTTCACTTCGAAGACGCCGTCGCCGATTTCCAGAACCGAGATATCGAAGGTACCGCCACCAAGGTCGTACACCGCGATGGTGCGGCCATCCTTCTTGTCGAGTCCGTAAGCAAGGGCTGCGGCCGTCGGCTCGTTGATGATGCGGAGAACTTCGAGACCGGCGATACGACCGGCATCCTTGGTTGCCTGACGCTGGGCGTCGTTGAAGTAGGCCGGAACGGTGATGACGGCCTGAGTAACCTTTTCACCAAGGTAGGATTCTGCGGTTTCCTTCATCTTCTGAAGGATCATGGCAGAGACCTGGGACGGTGAATACTTGTCGCCATGGGCTTCGACCCATGCATCGCCATTGTCGCCCTTGACGATCTTGTAGGGAACGAGAGCCTTGTCCTTTTCCACGAGCTTGTCGTCGTAACGGCGGCCGATGAGGCGCTTGACGGCAAACAGCGTGTTTTCAGGGTTGGTGACGGCCTGACGCTTGGCCGGCTGGCCGATCAGGCGCTCGCCGTCGTCGTTGAAGGCAACGATCGAAGGGGTCGTGCGCGCACCTTCCGCATTTTCAATGACCTTCGCGTCCTTGCCGTCCATGACGGCGACGCAGGAGTTGGTCGTTCCCAAGTCGATACCGATTACTTTTGCCATGTCGTTCTCTCCTTGCAGCGGACTGTCGGAACCCGGTCAGGCATTCATAGGACAGCCCCTAACGGGATGGTCTGTGATGGGCCGTGATCAACAACCACGGTGATGGGGCGTATATAAGGACGGGTTTTCGGGACTGCAAGGCATCTCAGAACGGCAAAGCGTGCGAAATCAGCGTGTCCGCGAAGGAAATTTGCAGACGGCGGCTGGCACCTTATCCGATTCGACCGAATGTCTTCGAACGTCCCCGTTTATCCCCGCCGCTGCCAGCCCGCGCATGATTGCTCCGCTGAAACTGAAGCGGGTAGCGGCGGCAATGAATTCGACAGACAGAACTGAACCAAGCGTCCTGCAAGCCGACTACAGGTTTACGGCGCTCGCCGTTGAGCTACGCGCCCTGACGCTGCGCCTTCATTTGAAGGCTGGTTTTCGCCCAGAACAACCGCGCGTGCCGGCCGGCAATCCTGACGGCGGTCAATGGGCCGGAGACGGTTCCGAAACCCGCCCGATCCTCGTCAGCCGCCGCGGGCCGCGAGGCGCAGGGCAGGTTCGTATCCTCGGCAGATGGCAGTCCGTGACGCCCGCACAGGAGGCACGGCTGGCAGTAAGCATAGGGCGAATGCAGGAGGCGTTGCGGGCCGTCCACCGGCGTGAACCGAATTGGCGGCCGACGCCGCAAGCCTACGAGACGGTTGAGGGGCTGATCCGAGCCAACGAGTCGATAGCACAGGAGGCGATGCTTCGCGCACTCCAGTTGCAGCTGCCGCGGACCGGGCTCGGACCATATGCCAAAGAATGGATTGCCGCGCCGCCGACCAATAGGCGTTTGACCCGCACCGAACAGACGGAAATCGATCGCATCGGTCGTACCTATGGATGCCATAGGTGTGGTACAAAGATATCGGGGACACCTCGCGGCCATTTTATCGGCGACCATCAGGTGCCAAAATCAGTTGGCAAACCAACAAGAATTTATCCACATTGCTGGTGGTGCAGCAATTCGCAGGGCGGACGTTTATCAAAGGGGAGATTTTAACGCTGTGACCGTGCAACGCCTATCGATCGCCCCCGAATACGTCAGCTTTTATGTTGCGGGTCGCCGGAATGTTGATGTTCCTGTGCACATGGACAGGCAGGGAGTCTTTGTGTCCGATGATTGCGTAAACATTCCAGCCTATTATTGGAGTGATGGGGATACCCATGTGACACTTGGACCATATTCGGAGGTTGCAGAGGCAAGGGAACCGAATTCTGACAGCATTCTGAACACTCCCAACAATGAGATTATTTTGTTTGACGCGAACAACCCTCAATTCGCTGTTTCACAGGTGGCATCCAAGAAAACGCGAATACGGGTCTGGATGGATCATCCGATCGAACCCTCAAACGTAATTATCGCCTGGGGATAAGCAAAGACAGTGTGCTGCGGGATAAGTGTTATTCGCAAGCCAGCGTTGTCAGAGGCGGGAAGCTTTGAATGGCAATTCTTCGTTTTAGCATCGCACCTGAATACAACAGCGTTTATCTGGCAAGTCGGGATATTCGGGATGTTCCTTACAATTTCCGAGAGAAGATCATTCCTTTCACACCAGACTGCATTAGTATTCCATGTACATACTGGAATGACGGCGATACCTATTTTACGGTTGGAGAAGCATCCGAAATAACTATGCCCACACCACCAAACTTTGACGGCATTCTGAACACACCGGACCAGATGCTGGTTTTCTTCGACGCCAATGAACCAAAGTTTGCCAGCCTATTGGTGCCAACGGTTAAAACACGTATCCGCGTTTGGATCGATCACCCGACAGAGCCAGAAAACGTCGTTGTTGTTTGGGGATAACCCTGAGCCTAACAGAGACAATTCTTCGAGAAAACCCGCTTGGAGGAGCGTTGGTCAAGCAGTCAATTGCAAGGCGGGTTTTTATTGAATAGGAGGCGTTGACGTTATGACCGTACAGCGGATGTCCATAGCTCCGGAATATGTCAGCTTCTATGTAGCCGGCCGTCGAAATGTCCGTATCCCGACGCACATGGATCGAAGAGGTGTGCTCTCTTCAAAGGATTGCATTCTCATTCCGGCCTATTACTGGAGCGACGGCGACACGTACGTTACATTTGGCCCGGCTCCCGAGGTCACAGAAACAAGAAATCCGGACTTCGACGGCATTCTCAACACTCCTAACAACGAGATTATTTTATTTGATGCGAATAACCCTCAATTCGCTATCTCTGATGTGCCGTCCGTGACAACTCGTATCCGAGTCTGGATGGATCACCCGATTGAGCCGCAAAATGTGGTAATTGCATGGGGATAGCCAAGCGCTGTCGCGGCAAAGTTCACCCACCTGTCAGGATATCGAACAGGGTCGTGCGCCGGGTGGCGCCGGTGGTTTCGCCGACATCGGCCGGAGGCACGAGGCCGGAATTGGCGGCGTCGGCCGGCGGCTGCAGTCCCTGACCATTGGCCATCTGGCCATCGGAGACCGGGGCCTGCGGGAACTCGTCGATCGATCCGCCTGAAATGACGTTTTCGATGCTCTCGGGAGATGCCTGATCGCCATCAAAGGTCGGCTGGATACCGGTCGTGCCGAAGATCGGCGACGGCGACAGGCCTTCGTGAGCGGCCGTCATGAAATCGTGCCAAGCTTTGGCCGGCAGGCCACCACCCGTCACCTTTTTCATCGACTTGCCGTCGTCGTTGCCGAACCAGATGCCGGTCGTGAGATTGCTGGTGAACCCGACGAACAGCGCATCGCGGAAGGACTGCGTCGTGCCGGACTTGCCGGCTGCTTCCCAGCCTTTCAGCCGGGCGTTCTTACCCGTTCCGTGATCGATGACGCCGAGCATCATCTGGTTCATCTCGCTGACGATTTCCGGATCGAGCACGCGCGGCGGGCTGTCATAGGTGTTTTCGTAGAGCACCGTTCCATCGGCCTTCGAGATGCGGCGGATGATGTGCGGCGTCGCCTTGAAGCCTCCATTCATGAAGGGCGCATAGGCCGAGGTCAGCTCGAGCAGGCTGACTTCCGAGGTGCCGAGTGCGATCGAGGCGTTGGACTGCAGCTCCGATTCGATCCCCAGCCGGTGGGCGAGTTTGATGACGTTCTGCGGGCCGACTTCCATCACCAGCTGGGCGGCGATCGTGTTCAGCGAGTTGGCAAGCGCTTCGGCAAGGGAAACCTCGCCGCGATATTTCTGATCGTAGTTTTCCGGCGTCCAGTTGCCGATGCGCACCGGCCCGTCATTGCGGATCGACATCGGCGTGCGGCCGATTTCCATGGCGGCCGCATAAACGAACGGCTTGAAGGCCGAACCCGGCTGGCGCTTGGCCTTGACCGCGCGGTCGAACTGGCTCGTCGCATAGTCGCGGCCACCGACAATCGCGCGGATCGCACCGGTGCCGTCGATCGAAACAAGCGCCGCCTGCGAGACATTGAGCTTCTCGCCATCGGCATCAAGGCTGGCGGCCAGCGTTTCCTCGGCCTTCTTCTCCAGCGCGAGATCCAGTGTCGTATCGACGATCAAATCCTGATCGATCTTGCCGATCATGCCCGGCAGCTGGTCCATGACCATGTCTGCGGCATAATATTGCGCGCCGGACCAGAAGCTTTTCGCCTTGGTCGGCGGTCGCGACATCGCCGTCTTGATTTCGCTGTCGGAGATATAGCCTTCCTCACGCATCGCGCCGAGCACGACCTGCGCGCGCTCTTCCGCAGCCTTCGGGTCGCGCGCCGGCGACAGACGCGACGGCGCCTTCAGGAGACCCGCCAGCAGGGCCGCTTCGCCGAGGTTCACGTCGCGGGCGGATTTGTTGAAATAACGGCGCGACGCCGCTTCGACACCATAGGCATTCGAACCGAAGAACACCCGGTTCAGATACATGGTGAGAATCTGGTCCTTCGTGTAGTTCTGCTCCAGCCAGAAGGCGAGCAGCACTTCCTGCACCTTGCGCTCCAGCGTGCGCTCCGGCGAGAGGAACATGTTCTTCGCGAGCTGCTGGGTCAGCGTCGAGCCGCCCTGCACCATGCGTCCCGTCGTCAGGTTGGTGACCATGGCACGCGCAAGGCCAAGAGGATCGACGCCGAAATGCGAATAGAAACGCCGATCCTCGATCGCGACCACGGCCTGCGGGATATAGGGCGACATCTCTTCCAGCGAGAGCGCCTCGCCGCCGGTCATCCCGCGATTGGCGAGCACAGTGCCGTCGTTTGCGATGATCTTGACGTTCGGCGGGCGCTCGGGGATCGACCAGCTCGTCGCGCTCGGCATGCGTGACCCGTAATAGAGAACCAGGCCGCCGACGCCGATCGCCCCCCAGATACCGAGGACGACGCACCAGTACATCATCCGGCGGATGGCGCCGAAGAAACCCAGGCCGGGCTCCCGCCGGCGGCGACGGCCGGACGTTGCCTTTGGCGCCCGCCGTTCCGAAGCCGGACGCGATTTTACGGCGGATTTTGCAGAGGAAGACGTCTTTTGCCGACCGCCGGACACACGATCGCCGGCGCTGAAATCCATGGCGTCGTCGTCCCGTTCTTCGCCGAAGGACGGTTCCATTCTCTGTCGTGATCTGCCGTTTGATGCCATGCCGGGTGGAACTGCTCCGCGTCTGGATGATCGACCGGATGGACTCTAATTGCGGCGATTTAAGGTGTGGTTAAGAACTTGCAAACCGAAAACGCATGCTTCTCAAGCACTTCGTCCATATGTTGCCAGGCAGCGGACCAACCCGGCCTCACGATACCCTTCACGCCTCGGCATGGATCGCTTTCTCCACGTTTTTGCCGCTCGACACTCATACCGGAACCGGGCCCTCAAATTTCGGCGAGATATTTCGGCTCGGAGAAACAAGCTGTTGGTTCAAATGTTAACCATCGCAATTTTGCCTCTTTGCCGCCCTTTGTGGAACAAGGCACACGCTCTATATTCAAACCGGGCAGGGCTTAACCTTTAAGGAGAACCCAATGAAAAAGACCATTGCAACGCTCATTGCCGCAGCCTCGCTTGCACAGGCATTTGTGACGGCGGCAAACGCCGCGGACCCTGTTGCGACCTATCAGGAACCCGACGATTCCGATGGGGTCAAGATCGGCATGCTGACCTGCGACGTCGGCGGTGGCGTGGGCTATGTGCTTGGCTCGGCAAAGAACCTCGATTGCACCTTCAGCTCCACCAAGGGCAAGCAGGACCGCTACACCGGCGTCATGCGCAAGATGGGGGTGGATCTCGGCTTCACCACGCAGGGTCGCCTGGCCTGGGCGGTCTTCGCTCCTACCGCAGGCTATCATCGCGGTTCCTTGAGCGGGCTCTATCAGGGGGCGACGGCTGAGGCGACGGTCTTTGCCGGCATCGGCACGAACATTCTGGTCGGCGGCACATCGGGTTCCATCCAGCTGCAGACGATCAGCGTCACCGGCCAGCTCGGCCTGAACCTCGCAGCCACCGGAACCTCGATCACCCTGACACCGAGCTGATAACAGGCCTTGCGACATCGGCAAAGCTGATGAACATGTCGACCAGCCGGCGCGCCCACGCGCCGGCTGTCTTTTTAAGAGGGCTCGATGAAGCGGATGGCTGGCTCGTTGGAAGCCGAATTCCACCAGTATATGCTGGCGATCTACGATCTGTGCGCCGGGATCGGCTTCCGGCCGGTGCTCCTGCGTCGCTTCGTGCTGCTGCATGGCGGCGTTGCCGCCGCTCGCAAACTTCTGGAGCAGCCGGGCACGACCGGACTGGAGCGCCTGCAGCAACACGGCATCGCGAAAGCCTCCATGGAGGCCCTGATCCTCAGGCCCGAGTTCCAGTCGCTGTTCACGCCGCAGGAGCGCAAGCTGGCCTCCACGCTTCTGGCCGCCCGCACGCTGTCGCGCTCACGCGGGCGCTTGAACGCGGTTGCGGATCGTAGCTGACCGGGAACCATCTTCGCCGGCTCCCGTTTTCTTTCCAGACCCTTGCCGATACCGCGCAAGGGTAAACGAAAGGAGACGATCATGCCCAATCGCGATCCCCTGCAGAGCCCTTCCGCCGAGACGCCGCGCGGTCCGCAATCCACGCCCGGCATACCCGACCGCAGCCAGGACAAGCCGGCCATGCCGCCGATCATCGACGAGGGCGATTCCAAAAACCCGAACGATCCGCCGCTCGACCCGACCCTGCTGCCGATCGGCGATCCCGCCGGCATGGCCTGATCTTTTTTCGGAACGAAGCCGCGCCAAAAGCAGTTACAGGCCCATGGCTTAACGAAAATCGAAAGGAGTTAGCCATGAAGACTAAGATCATCATCCTTGCCGCAGCAACGCTGGGCTTGGCCTCGACAACCGCATTTGCCCAGGAAGGCACCGTCAACGGTGCGGCCGGCGGCGCCATCACCGGCGCAATCGTCGGCGGCCCGGTCGGGGGAGGGGGGCGCGGCCGTGGCCGCGCGGTGGGGGGGACGGGGCGCCAACCCCCACCCCCCCCCGCTGTGGCCAAACGGTGGACACAGCCAGGAACGCAAGAAGTGAGTGTCGAGCA
>JAVBSF010000357.1:0-7511 GCA_031556925.1 Pararhizobium sp. | reverse complement strand
CCCTTCGTCTATCGGTTAGGACACCAGATTTTCATTCTGGGAAGAGGGGTTCGACTCCCCTAGGGCGTGCCACTGTCTCCTCTCTGAAAATCAAATCGACCAGATGCTTTTTTCGAAAGCCGGCTATTCTGTTTCGCCTGTTCGATAACGCTTTTCGCACCCTCGCGCGACATGTGAATTATCTTCGAAAAAGCATGAAATCCGAAGATTGGTGCTTGCGGTTCTGAAATCGCCTGACTATAAGGCGCCCATACAGCGCGTGCGCCCTTCGTCTATCGGTTAGGACACCAGATTTTCATTCTGGGAAGAGGGGTTCGACTCCCCTAGGGCGTGCCACTGTCTCTTCTCCCCCAATCAAAGTATTGTTTCCCGACGGGCGCACGGCACATCGCAGTGAAGCGAAAAAACGTTTCGAATCCGTATTTTGACGCTTGCGGATTTAGAACCTGCCGCCTATAAGACGCCCACCGCACGCGCCCTTCGTCTATCGGTTAGGACACCAGATTTTCATTCTGGGAAGAGGGGTTCGACTCCCCTAGGGCGTGCCACTTTCCTTAAGCTTTACCGAAGCAGCCGCATCGCGATCAGAATGCCTTTGTAGCATCGAGGATTCGCAGTTGCACCCGGCGGTTCCCTTGCCAATGATCGGCCGAGAGGCAGCCCGCGACATGCAGCGACACGCCCCGCGACGAGAGCAGCAGGTCGCCCAGAGCCGTTTCCTGCGCGCGGAAGGCGATCGCATCCAGCCGTGAGCCGTCCTGCCCCTCCAGCGTCACCTTGATATGATTGACGCCGACCGGCCGGGCGTCCCTGATCCGGTGCGCCGGCAGCGCAAAGACCGGCTGCGGATGGCCCGCACCATAGGGCCCGGCCTGTTCGAGCTGATCGATCAGCGCTAGCGTCGCACCGGACGCGCCGAGCGCACCGTCGATCTTCAGTGTTTCGGACGAAACGAGCTCGCCGACCGTTGCCTCCGCTTTTTCCTCGAAGAAATGCCGCAGCTTGCCGAGATTGGCACGCTCCACCGTCAGCCCCGCCGCCATGGCATGGCCGCCGCCCTTGACCAGTATTCCCGCATCAACGGCGGCGCGCACCATGCGACCGAGGTCGAAGCCGGCTATCGAGCGTCCGGATCCCGTGCCCTTACCGTTCGGATCGAAGGCGATGGCGAAGGCCGGGCGGCGGAAACGATCCTTCAGCCGCGACGCGAGCAGGCCGACGACGCCGGGATGCCAGTTTTCGCGCGCGGTGACGATGACGGAGGCCCCCTCGCCCGTACCGTATTCCGCAAGCGCCTCCGCTTCCGCTTCTGCCAGCATCGCCACCTCGATGGCCTGCCGCTCGCGGTTCAGCACATCGAGTTCAGCCGCGATCTCCGCCGCCTTTGCAGCATCGTCGAGGGTCAGGAGGCGGCTTCCAAGCGCGGCATCGCCGATTCGACCGCCCGCATTGATACGCGGACCGACCAGAAAGCCGAAATGATAGGCCGTCACCGGCCCGCCGATGGCGGCGCTGCGCAACAGCGCTGATAGTCCGGGATTGTTCATATGGCGCGCCGCGATCAGCCCCTTGACCACATAGGCGCGGTTCAGCCCCTTCAGCGGAACGACATCGCAGACGGTGGCGAGCGCCACGAGGTCGAGCAGCGAAAGCGGATCGAAATCAAAGACCCTAGCGTCACCGGCCTGACGAAGCCGGCGCAGCGTGTTGACCGCGACGAGAAAAACGACGCCGGCGGCACAGAGATGCCCCTGTCCCGAAAGATCGTCCTCCCGGTTCGGATTGACCAAGGCGTGGCACGGCGGCAGGTCGGTGCCGACCTGATGGTGATCGATGACGACGACATCGACACCCCGGTCGCGGGCAACGCCAAGCGATTCGTGGCTGACGGAGCCGCAATCCACCGTCACGATCAGCGTCGCGCCGTTGTCGATAAGCTGGTTGATAGCGGCCGGATTGGGGCCGTATCCCTCGAAAATCCGGTCGGGAATATAGATCGTCGCGTCGATGCCGAAATGGTGCAGGAAGCGATAGAGCAGCGCCGAGGACGAGGCGCCGTCGACATCATAGTCGCCGAAGATCGCGACGTTCTCACGGCGCTCGATTGCCAGTTTCAGGCGCTCGGCAGCCTTGGCGCAGTCGGTCAGCGTATCGGGATCGGGCATCAGCGAGCGGATGGTCGGATCGAGAAACGACACCGCATTTTCCTGCGTCACGCCACGCCCGGCAAGTACGCGGGACAGGAGATCGGAAAAGCCGTGGACCTGGGCGATGGCCAGCGCCCGGTTCTGCCCGGCCTGATCCAGCCTTGAAACCCAGCGCTGGCCGCTCACTGATTCTTCCACATTCAGGAAGGCGCGCTGGACCGGATCTGGCAGTTCGTTCATCTCGTCATCCTTGAAAACGGCCTGTTCGTAGCCTGTTTCACCCAGAAACGAAAGCGGCCCCGCCGGGACCAATGCCGGGCGGGGCCGTTTTCAAATCCGGTGCCGATCAGCCGGCCTTGGGGCGCTCGATACGGATCACCTGCGGCTCGCCGACCAGATATCCCTCGCCCTTCACGGAAGCGACCGCCTTGCGCACCGAATCCTCGGTCGTCGCATGGGTCACGAGAATGATCGTCTGCGGCTCATCTGCGACCACGTGATGCTTGGAATGCTGGACGATCGATTCGAGCGAAATGCGGTTTTCCGCCATATGGCCGGCGATGCTGGCAAATACGCCGGCGCGATCGGCGACCTTGAGGCGGATGAAATAGCCGCCTTCATGGCTCTGAATCTGCGCACGCTTGTAAGGAAGCAGCGCCGTGACCGGGCGGCCGAAAGCCGGGACATGCTGCGCGCCGGGGCGGCTCTTGGCGATGTCGGCGATATCGCCGAGCACGGCGGAGGCCGTCGCATTGCCGCCGGCGCCGGGGCCGACCATCAGGAGTTCGCCGAGAATATCGGATTCGATCGCGACCGCGTTGGTCACGCCGTCGACCTGAGCAATCACCGAATCGAGCGGCACCATGGTCGGATGCACGCGTTGCTCGATGCCGCTGTCGGTACGCTGGGCGACGCCGAGCAGTGTGATGCGGTAGCCGAGATCGGCGGCGGCATGGATGTCGTCGATGGAAATGTTGGTGATGCCTTCGAGATAGATGTCATCGGCGGCGATCGCCGTGCCGAAGGCGAGGCTGGTCAGGATCGACAGCTTGTGGGCCGTGTCGTTGCCTTCGATGTCGAAGGCCGGATCGGCTTCGGCATATCCAAGCCGCTGGGCTTCCTTCAGGCAGGCCTCGAACGAAAGGCCTTCTTTCTCCATCTTGGTCAGGATGTAGTTGCAGGTGCCGTTCATGATCCCGTAGACGCGGGATACCGTGTTGCCGGTGAGCGATTCACGCAGAGCCTTGATGATCGGGATACCGCCGGCGACGGCCGCTTCGTAGTTCAGAAGCGCACCGTGCGATTCGGCGATTTTCGCCAGCTCCACGCCATGGGCGGCCAGCAGCGCCTTGTTGGCCGTCACCACATGCACGCCGCGCGACAACGCCTCCTTGACGGCGGAATGGGCGGGATCGCCGGCACCGCCCATCCGTTCCACTAAAACATCGATATCCGCTTCGGCGGCGAGCGCCGCCGCGTCGTCGAACCAGCGATAATCGGAAATATCGACGCCGCGGTTGCGTGTGCGGTCGCGGGCCGTGACAGCGGTAATCTCAATGGCGCGTCCGCAGGTCGTGGCGAGGGAATCGTGACGTTCCTGGAGAATACGAACGAGCGAGGCACCGACAGTACCCAAGCCCGCAATGCCGATTTTAAGGGCATCTGCCATTGCAATTTCCTAACATATCGAGAGCGCCCCGTCCGCACGGACGGGGCATGGGATTTAAGAGACGGTCCTACCGCTCTAACGGTTTGTTTTTACGCATTTCCGGACGGAAAACCGCTACGCACTTTTCCTGGAAATACTCTAGCGACGGGCATTCAACGAGATGACGTTGTGAAGCGTATCGTCAGCCGTCGAAAGGAATTTCTTCAGGTTGCGCGCCGCCTGACGAATCCGGTGCTCGTTCTCGACAAGCGCGATGCGCACGTAGTCGTCGCCGAGTTCACCGAAGCCGACGCCCGGCGCGACCGCGATATCGGCCTTCTCGACGAGCAGCTTGGAGAATTCCAGCGAGCCGAGATGACGGAACTTTTCCGGAATTTTCGCCCAAGCGAACATGGTGGCGGCCGGCGGCGGGATTTCGAAACCGGCCTTGCCGAAGCTTTCGACCAGAACGTCGCGACGGCGGCGATAGATGTTGCGCACTTCGGCAATATCAGAGCCGTCACCGTTCAGCGCGTGGGTCGCAGCCACCTGGATCGGCGTAAACGCGCCGTAATCGAGGTAGGACTTGACCCGCGTCAGCGCCGCGATCAGCCGCTCGTTGCCGACAGCAAAGCCCATGCGCCAGCCGGGCATGGAGAAGGTCTTCGACATCGACGTGAATTCGACGGTGTTGTCCATCGCGCCCGGCACTTCGAGAACTGACGGCGGCGGGTTGTTGTCGTCGAAGTAGATTTCCGAATAGGCCAGATCCGAGAGGATGACGATGTCATGCTTCTTGGCGAAGGCGACGACTTCCTTGTAGAAGTCCAGCGTCGCGACATGGGCCGTCGGGTTCGACGGATAGTTGATGATCAGCGCGATCGGCTTGGGGATCGAATGGCGGATCGCCCGCTCAAGCGGCGGAAAGAAGGTGTCGTCCGGCTCGACCGAGATCGAGCGGATAACGCCGCCGGTCATCAGGAAGCCGAAGGCATGGATCGGATAGGTCGGGTTCGGGCAAAGAACCACGTCGCCGGGCGCCGTGATCGCCTGCGCCATGTTGGCGAAGCCTTCCTTCGAACCGAGCGTCGCGACGACCTGGGTATCGGGATTGAGCTTCACGCCGAAACGGCGGGCGTAATAGGCAGCCTGGGCGCGGCGAAGGCCGGGAATGCCCTTGGAGGACGAATAGCGATGGGTGCGAGGATCGCGGACCACTTCGCAGAGCTTGTCGACGATCGCCTGCGGGGTCGGAAGGTCCGGATTGCCCATGCCGAGATCGATGATGTCGGCCCCGCCCGCTCGCGCGCTTGCTTTCAAACGGTTGACCTGTTCGAAAACGTAAGGCGGCAGACGCCGGACTTTGTGAAACTCTTCCATCTCTAAACCTCGTCTTGCGCGTCCCGCGAGCAGCGAATCAAGGGCACAGGGGAACGCGCACGGTGCAATCGGCCCACGCGGCCAAACAAGGCTTTGCGTCCAAACTCGGCGAAACGCAAGTGCTAATTCTGTATCTCTTTGAGGGTGTCCGCGCCGTGGTTGGCGGCGAGCGCCTGCAATTCCTTCAGGCGGCGCTGATATTCGGCATCGCTGATCTGGCCGGAGCTGCGGGCGCGCGACAGGGCAGTCAGGCGCGCTTCCTGATTTGCCGCGTCCTCGTTGCTCATCTGGACGGAGGCGGCCGGGCGCTTGCCCTCGATGACGGGATAGACATCAGCGGCGATCGGGCGCGCCATCGTGGTGGTATAGGCCGAGGAACGGTCGTCCATCGTGGCGGAACTGCAACCGGCGACCAGCGCCATGGAAACGGCCACAGCCGCAAGCGTGCAAAGTCGTGTCGCCACCGTCAATGAAGAGTCCATGTCGTTCCCGTCCGTTCAGCCTTGCGCGTCTCCTTCGAAGACAAGCCGCGCGCTGGCACTTGTAATCATTTTCGGGCAGAATGTAAAAAGACAAAACAAACAAACATCTGTGGAGGAAACCGGGTGGCGGAAGGCAAGGGCGATGCAGGCCAGGCCGAGGGCAAAAGCGAGGGTTTCCAGGGTTTCGACCCGAAATCGGTCGAGCCCTATATCGTCAAGGATCCCGAAGCGCTGGCCATGAACATGGCCCGGACGGTCGAGCAGCTGGGCAAGGCAGCGTCGGCCTGGCTCGCGCCACGTGAAAGCGGCGTCAAGACCGACTATATCGCCGATCCCGTCATCGACATGGTGAAAACCCTGTCGAAAGTCTCCGAATACTGGCTCTCCGACCCGAAGCGGACGCTGGAAGCGCAGACTGAGCTGATGGGCAGCTTCTTTTCGATCTGGACCCGCACGCTGCAGAAAATAAGTGGCGATCCGAATGCCCCGCGGGAAGAACCCGCCCGCCCCGACAAGCGCTTCAGCGACGCCGACTGGGTGAAGAACCCGTTCTTCGATTTTCTCCGGCAGGCCTATCTCGTCACCTCGGACTGGGCCGACCGGATGGTCGGTAACGCCGAAGGGCTGGACGAGCATACCCGCCACAAGGCCGCCTTCTACGTGCGCCAGATATCGAGCGCGCTGTCGCCGGCCAACTTCAGCACAACCAATCCGCAGCTTTACCGGGAAACGGTCGCCTCCAGCGGCGCTAATCTGGTCAAGGGCATGAAGATGCTGGCGGAGGATATCGTCGCCGGCCAGGGCGACCTGAAGCTGCGCCAGACCGATTCGAGCAAATTCGCCATTGGCGAGAATATCGCCATCAGCCCCGGCAAGGTAATCGCCCAGAATGACGTCTGCCAGATCCTGCAATATGACGGTGTGACGGAGACGGTGCTGAAGCGCCCTCTCCTCATCTGCCCGCCCTGGATCAACAAGTTCTATGTGCTCGACCTCAACCCGGAAAAATCCTTCATCCGCTGGGCGGTGGAACAGGGGCATACGGTCTTCGTCATTTCCTGGGTCAATCCAAATGCCCGTCATGCGACCAAGGACTGGGAAGCCTATGCGCGGGAAGGCGTCGGCTACGCGCTCGATACCATCAAGAAAGCGACCGGCGAAGAAGAGGTGAACGCCATCGGCTATTGCGTCGGCGGCACGCTGCTGGCCGCGACGCTGGCGCTGCATGCGCAGGAAGGCGATCCCCGCATCCGCTCGGCAACGCTGTTTACCACCCAGGTCGATTTCACCCATGCGGGCGACCTGAAGGTCTTCGTCGATGCCGACCAGATCGCACAGCTGGAACAGCGCATGAGCGAGACGGGCTATCTCGACGGCTCGAAGATGGCGACGGCCTTCAACATGTTGCGCGCCTCCGACCTGATCTGGCCCTATTTCGTCAACAACTACCTGAAGGGCCAGGAGCCGCCGCCGTTCGACCTTCTCTACTGGAATTCCGATTCCACCCGCATGCCGGCCGCCAATCACTCTTTCTACCTGCGCAATTGCTATCTCGACAACAAGCTGACCAAGGGCGAGATGGTCGTCGCAGGCCGGCATCTGTCGCTCTCGGATGTAAAAATCCCGATCTACAATCTCGCGGCCAAAGAGGATCACATCGCCCCGGCGAAATCCGTCTTCGTCGGCAGCAGCTTCTTCGGCGGCGAGGTCACCTATGTCATGTCCGGCTCGGGCCACATCGCCGGCGTCGTCAACCCGCCGGCCAAGGGCAAATACCAGTATTGGACCGGCGCAAAACCGGTCGGCGAATTCGAGGACTGGGTGAAATCGGCCAGGGAGACCCCCGGCTCCTGG
>JAVBSF010000007.1:0-7688 GCA_031556925.1 Pararhizobium sp. | reverse complement strand
TTCAAGGCGAAGTACGGCTATGACCTCGGCGTTCCGGTCAACTGGTCCGCTTACGAAGACATCGCCGAATTCTTCACCGGTCGCGAAATCGACGGCAAGAAAGTCTATGGTCACATGGACTACGGTAAGAAGGACCCGTCGCTTGGCTGGCGCTTCACCGACGCCTGGCTCTCGATGGCCGGCAACGGCGACAAGGGCCTGCCGAACGGTCTGCCCGTCGACGAATGGGGCATCAAGGTCAACGAAAAGTCCCAGCCGGTCGGTTCCTGCGTTGCCCGTGGTGGCGATACCAACGGCCCGGCAGCCGTCTATTCGATCCAGAAGTATCTCGACTGGTTGAAGGCTTATGCACCGGCCTCCGCTCAGGGCATGACCTTCGGTGAAGCTGGTCCGGTTCCTGCCCAGGGTGAAGTCGCCCAGCAGATCTTCACCTACACGGCGTTCACGGCCGATTTCGTCAAGGAAGGCCTGCCGGTCGTCAATGCCGACGGCACGCCGAAGTGGCGCTTCGCTCCGAGCCCGCATGGTGTCTACTGGAAGGACGGCATGAAGCTCGGTTACCAGGACGTGGGTTCCTGGACGCTGATGAAGTCCACCCCGGAAGATCGCGCCAAGGCCGCATGGCTCTACGCGCAGTTCGTGACCTCGAAGACGGTCGACCTCAAGAAGAGCCATGTCGGCCTGACGCTGACGCGCGAATCGTCGATCCAGGACAAGAGCTTCACGGATCGTGCACCGAAGCTCGGCGGTCTGATCGAGTTCTACCGTTCGCCGGCCCGTGTTCAGTGGTCGCCGACGGGAACGAACATTCCTGACTATCCGAAGCTGGCTCAGCTGTGGTGGCAGGCAATCGGTGACGCTTCCTCCGGCGCGAAGACCGCCCAGGAAGCCATGGATTCGCTGTGCGCCGAGCAGGAAAAGGTCCTGCAGCGCCTGGAACGTTCCGGCGTTCAGGGCGATATCGGTCCGAAGCTCGCCGAGGAACACGATCTCGAATACTGGAACAAGGATGCCGTTTCCAAGGGCAACCTCGCTCCGCAGCTGAAGATCGAAAACGAGAAGGAAAAGCCGATCACCGTCAACTACGACGAGCTGGTCAAGAGCTGGCAGAAGTAAGCCAACGCATTTCTATCTCCCGAAAGCCGTCCGGACCTCGTGTCCGGGCGGTTTTTTGTTTGACGAGACGTGCGGTGGAAGACGGGATATCACCCTCTCCTATGGCCCCTCGCGGATAGTGCCGTTAGAGTTTGTCAACGAAAAGTGCGAACCGGATTCCCCGAAAAGACAAACGAAAACAAAGAAATTTAGAGCCTGTCAGGTTCAGCCTGACAGGCTCTAAAGGGGAATAACGACGAGCAGAATGCAAGCAATCAGGTTTGCCACGATAAAGTACGGGGCGTTCAGCAATCCATACTGGAGAGGACGTGGAAACAACGGGTTGATCGCAATGATGAATGTCACAGGAATAAGGAAGCCCAGCCCAACGACGAAACCAAGAACTGCCGCGTCACCCGGCGTTTCGGTTCCCAGCGCGGCGACAAGGTAGGCATCAGCCATAACGATCACCAGCGAACACACGGCGGGGCCGAAAATGAAAATTGCGCCCGAGACTTTCTGCTGGTCCTTCGGCAGATCTTCTCGTCCCGTCACATAGAGATATTGGTTCGGTACCAGTACCGCGAAGTAAAGGCCGCCAAGAACGATAAAGACGAGTGTTCCCGCAAGGATCGCTATCCAATGAATTTCGGCGAGGGTTGCAAGCATGTTTCTTCCTGTGTTGGTCGATTGTCGATATCGCTGCTATAAAGCCTGCCAACTGACATTTTGCGGCAGTTGATCGATGGCGCGTACCGATAGACTTTTCCGACTCCTTCAGGCGATGCGCACGATGCCCGCACCGATCACAGCCGCGCGGCTGGCGGAAGAGACGGGTGTGTCCCCTCGCTCGCTCTATCGGGACATCGACAGCCTGCGAGCCGCAGGGGCAAGGATAGAGGGTGAACGCGGGTATGGGTACCGGTTGACGGAGGACTACGCATTGCCGCCGCAGACGTTTAGTCGGGAGGAGATAGAGGCAATCGCGCTCGGAATGGCGCAGGTCGAACACTTGGGCGATCCAATTTTGGCAAAAGCTGCCATTTCGGTGCGCGCCAAGGTCGCCGCTAGCTTGCCGAATGAACGCGAATACTACTTGTTCCATGCCATCTCGCAGGTTTATCGCCCTGATACGCGCCACGCACGGATCGATCATATCGACGCCATCCGGCATGCCTGCTGGAAGGAGGAGGCGCTGTCCATTCACTACGCCGACAAGGATCGATCCATCAGCGAGCGCACGATCTTGCCACTGGCGATCATGTATACAGATAGGACCCTTACCCTGCTGTCATGGTGCTGTCTGCGCGAAGCTTTCCGAATGTTTCGAGCGGACCGGATCATCGAAACAAAGCTAGTGGGAACAAGCTTTCGGCCGCGACGTGCTTCCCTGCTTCGGGACTATCTGACCCTTCTTCAAGAAGAAGAGAAACAGAGCACGATCCCCTAGGAACCAGAATGGGCTACGCTTGATCCGTCAATTTCCGCTTTTAGCGAAAGCGATCCCGGTAGCTTGAAACAGGGAAGGCTACTCTCAATTCGCCGCTGGTTTCTCCACCGACAACGGCAATCCTCCCGAGCCTTCACCAGCCATCATCCCACCCACCATCGGCGCCTTGTAATCGTCTGACAGCGGCAGCCACCGTTCGCGATCGAAATAGGCGGCCACCGGCGATTTGCGCGGTTTGCCCGGTGCCTGGCTGGCGATGAAGTTGTAGCGCGGCACGTCGCCCATCTCTTTCCTGAAGCGGATGCGGCTGCCGAAATTGTCCAGCTCGAATTCCTTCAGCGAGCGCACGAGGCGCACGACCTCTTCGCTGTTTTCCCACTGCACCCGCTCCAGAAAGATCATCGCGGCATCGGCGGCGAGTGCTGCGACCGGGCCGCTGTCGGCAGGACGTTCGATATTGAGCTTGACGCGGAAGGAGGTCACCCGGTTTTCACCGTCGCCCTTGATGAAAACGAAGATCGACGATTGCGCAGCCCCGTTGCCATCCGTGGAGGGCAGCAGCGTGGTCAGCGACGAGCACTCCCAGTTGTCGCGATTGCTGCTGCTGATCACCCAGTCCATGCCACGAAAGCCGGCTTCCTTGACCTCGTCGCACAGGCTGCGCGGATCGCTGCGGATCGTGCGCAGGAACATTTGCTGAGGGCTTTTCATATCGGCGAAGGCATAGGTCGGCAGCGCCATGCGCGCCGGCGGCAGTCGTGTCCCCCTGACGGGGCGGAAACGCACCGGTTCCTCCTGCACAGGGGACAAGGTGATCGTCGCGGGTATTTCGACGTCGAAATATCGGAGGAGAAGCCGCAGATTGCGTCCGTCATTGGCAAGCAGGACGGTCGTCAGGATGCCGGCGAAGATCACGAGCAGGCTGATGAGGAAGAACAGTTTTCCCGATCCCCTCCTTTTGTCTTGCGCCATTGCCTGATCCGTCCGCCGCGTTCAATCCCGCTTAAGCGTAATCTACTGCAGAATCCCTAATGGAAGGACGAACGTAGCAGCAATTTACCGTGTCCGGCGATGGATCTGCTTTTGTCGTAAGGCGGAGAAGATGACGTAAAGGATGAGCAGCGGCCAGACGAGGCAGAGCAGAAGCCCCGCGACACGCATCGCGTCCCATGTTCCGCCGTCGAGTTCGCCCTCGCGAAAACTGCTGTCGAGAAACAGCAGCGCGATCCCGCCATAAAGCGTAGACAGGATATAGGACCAAAGCATGGGCACGTTCCAGATTGCGCTATCGGCGCTATGGCTATCATAAGGCCATCTCGCTTCAGGGTAACCCGGACACAATCCCTCAAAGCGGCGCGACAAGCCCATCAGTTGCATGATTCGAGACCGGCGAAAAGATCAGGCCTGCGATGGACCGACCAGCGCCGCATGCAGCCGCATCACTTCCGGCGCCACTGTCCTGTGGCGCGGCAGGCCGAGATAATAGCCGTAGCCGGTCGAAAGCTGTGCCGTTCCCACCCTCACCAGCATTCCGTTCTCCAACTGCCGGTCGATCAGCCCGAGGCTGCCGAGCGCGATCCCGTCGCCCCGTAGCGCCGCGTCGATCGCCATTACATAGGTGGAGAAAGAATAGCGCGGCGACGGTGATTTGACCCGCGGCGCGGCCGACGCCCGGTCGAACCATTGCCGAAAGGAAATCCAGTGGGCGTTAAAGCGCTCGTAGTCGATGAGATCGAGCCTTGCGATATCGTCTGTCGTGACCGTGGCGGGATCGATCCCGCGGCTTTCGAGATAGGCCGGCGCCGCGACGGGAGCGAGCACTTCCGGCAACAGCAGCGTCAGATCCCAGCGCGGATGCTCGCCGGTCGAATAAAGGATGACGAGATCGTTGTTATCAGAGGCGAGATCGGAGGGCGTGTCGGAGGTCAGCAGGCGCAGCGATGTCTGCGGGTTCTCGTTGCCGAAATCGCGCAGTCGTCGTCCGAGCCAGAGATGCGACACCGAACCGCTCGCCGCGATCGCGATCATGCCCCCCGTCTGCGGGCGAAACGCCTCAAGGCTCTCCTCCAGATAGTCGAGCGTCGCCCGTACCCGCTGGAAAAGCCGCTCGCCCTTCGGCGTCAGTGTAAGGTTCTTGCCACGCCGTTCGAAGAGGTCGGCTCCCAGATGATCCTCGAGCCCCTTGATTCGCCGGCTGACGGCGGCCTGGGTGATGTTGAGCTCCCGCCCGGCGCGTGAAAAATTCATGTGCCGGCAGGCGGCGTCGAAGACGCGAAAAGCTTCGAGCGGAATATGGCTCAACATCATTCTACATAACCTGAGTTCATCAATATTCCCGAGAATTGCCCGGATTTGAAAATATCAGATCGTGATGCAGGGTAAAGCGACCAATTCGCATCAGGATCAGCCCCGTGAGTTTCGCCACCTCCTTCGTTCCCGAAATCCGCTTCGGCAACGATCTGCATCGCACCATCGGCGCCGCCGCCGCAGGCCTTGGCAACATCAAGTCCGCCGCACTCGTCATCGACGGGTTTCTCGCCGGCTCCGGCCTTGCCGATACCATCGCCGCCAGCCTCGCCGAAAGCGGCATCGGAACCAAGATCTTCTCCGATTTCGCCGGTGAACCGAAGCTCGTCCATGTCCGCGCCGCGACCGAGGCGGTGAAGGGCGCGGATCTCGTCATCGGCGTCGGCGGCGGTTCGGCGCTGGATATCGCCAAGATCGCCGCCTGCTGCGCCGCTTCAGGCAAGGATGCGATGCACTATGCGCTGGCCGCAAATCCTTTGCCGAAGCACCCGTTGAAGAAGATCATGGTGCCGACCACGGCCGGTACGGGGTCAGAAACCTCCGCCACCAACATCTTCGCCGGGCCGGAAGGCAAGAAGCTGTGGATCTGGGGCGCGGAAACCAAGGCCGACCTCGTGATCCTCGATCCGGCACTGACCACGACGTTACCCGCCAATCTCACGGCATGGTGCGGCATGGATGCCTTCATCCACGCCTTCGAGGCCGCGACCAACCGCAACGCCCATGCCGGCGGCAAGTTCTATGCGCATGAGGCCCTTCGCCTGCTGACCTCCGCTTTGGAAACGGCGGTGAAACAACCGGACAATCTTGAAGCCCGCGGCAAGGTGCTGCTTGGCTCCTGCTATGCCGGTATCGCCATTGACAATTGCGGCACGGCCATCGCCCACAATGTCAGCCATGCCATGGCCGGCCTCGCGCCTGTCCACCACGGCCTCGCTACCGCGCTCGGCTTCGAGGCGACCATCTCCTGGCTGGTCGAGGCCGATACCGTCGATCTCCACGCCGCCGCGCGCGCGAGCGGCCTTGCCGATGCTGCCGCTCTCCCGGCCTTCATCACCGGCCTCATGGATCGTGTCGACATCGTCCGCGCCCTCCCGGCTGCCTTCTCGGCCTTCGACGGACACGCACTCGCCACTGAGATGAAGGCACCGGAAAACCAGCCGATGCGTCGCTCCACGATCCGCGATGTTGATGATGCCGATATCGATCATTTCGCTGCCACCATCATGTCTCTGCCGAAAGTTGCCTGATCATGACCACCTCCTATACCCGCGACTACTGGGAAGAAGCCCTCTCGGCGCTTGCCATCAACGGCCAGCATTTCATCGACGGTCAGTCCGTCGTCTCCGCCTCGGGGCGCACCTTCACCCGCACGCGGCCCATGGACGGCAAGTCCGGCGCCGTGCTCCAGCGCGGTGATGCCGCCGATATCGATTGCGCCGTCGCCTCCGCCCGCGCCGCCTTCGCCAGTGGTGTCTGGCGCCACAAGGAACCGCTGGAAAAGAAGAAGATCATGCTGAAATGGGCGGAACTCATCCGCGCCCATGGTGAGGAACTGGCACTTCTCGAAACGCTGGATGTCGGCAAGCCGGTACTGGCCTCACTCAATGTCGACGTCCGTCTCTGCGCCGATGGCATCCAGTTTTATGCCGAGATGATCGACAAGATGTATGACGAGATCGCGCCGACCGGCCCGAATGCCCGCGCCCTGGTGCGCAAGGTGCCGCTCGGGGTCATCGGCGCAATCACGCCCTGGAACTATCCGATGATCATCGATGCCTGGAAGCTCGGCCCGGCGATCGCCGCCGGCAATTCCGTGGTGCTGAAACCGGCCGAACAGTCCTCGCTTTCGGCCATCCGCCTCGCCCAGCTTGCCGTCGAAGCGGGCCTGCCCGCCGGCGTGTTCAATGTCGTCACCGGCTTCGGCGAGGAGACCGGCAAGCCGCTGGCGCTTCACATGGATGTCGACATGATCGCCTTCACCGGCTCCACCGAGGTCGGCAAGCTGATCATGGGCTATGCGGCACAATCCAACGTCAAGCGCGTGGCGCTGGAACTCGGCGGCAAGTCGCCGCTCGTCGTCTTCGAGGATGCCGATCTCGATGCCGCCGCGTCCGCCGCCGCCTGGGGTTGCTTCTACAATTCCGGCGAAACCTGCCATGCCTCGACCCGCCTCATCGTGCATCGCTCGGTGCAAAAGGCGTTGATCAAAAAGATCGAGGCAGTCGCAAAATCCGATATCGCGCTTGCCCATCCTTTCGAACCGTCAGCCCAGATCGGGGCGCTGATCGAGAAGGAACACATGGACAAGGTTCTCTCCATGATCGCCGCCGGCGAGAAGGAAGGCGCAAAACGTGCCTTCGGGGCGGAACAGGTGATGACCGAGACGGGCGGCTATTATGTCTCCCCCGGAGTCTTCGTCGATCTCACCAACGACATGAGCCTTGCGCGTCAGGAAATCTTCGGCCCTGTGCTCGCCGCCATCCCCTTCGACACGGAAGAGGAGGCCCTGAAGATCGCCAACGACACGATCTACGGCCTTGCCGGGGCGGTCTTCACCCGTGACATGAACCGCGCGCATCGCTTTTCCGAGGCGATCCATGCCGGTACGGTCTGGATCAACACCTACGACATGTCGAATTTCGCCACCCCCTTCGGCGGCTTCAAGCAGTCCGGCTTCGGCCGCGACCGCTCGGTGCACGCCATCGACAAGTATTGCGATTACAAGACGATCTGGCAGCAGTTCGGCTGAAGGATGCCGTGCCAACTCTTCCTGCTGGCGGGCAGGGCGAGAAAGGTGCGGCATTTCCCTTCTCCCCGCGTGCGGGGAGAAGGT
>JAVBSF010000200.1:0-23753 GCA_031556925.1 Pararhizobium sp. | reverse complement strand
CGCTCGCTGCGCGCCTGCATCTTGGGGGGGGAGGTTGTCGACGGCTCCCCCTACCCCCCCGGGGGGATAAGGGGGCCCGATGGGCGGGATGAGGGGGCGGCTGGCTCGGAATTCACGGCAGATACCCCCTCATCTGCCCGTTGGGCATCTTCTCCCCGCGGGGGAGAAGAGGGAGTAATCGACGTCGTCTCGCCGATCGCATCCTCCAGATAGCCGATAAAGGCTTCCTCCAGCGTCTGCGCCTTGCGGCTTTCGATGATCTCGTCCGGCCTGGCGCTGACCAGAACCTTGCCGGCATGCATCAGCGATATGCGGTCGCAAAGGGCGGCTTCGTTCATGAAGTGGGTGGAAACGAAGATCGTCACCTTGTCCTTGCGCGATAGGCTGGCGAGGATTTCCCAGAAATTGTCGCGGGCCACCGGGTCGACGCCAGAGGTCGGCTCGTCGAGGATCAGGATTTCCGGGGCATGCACCATGGCCACGGCAAGCGACAGGCGCTGGCGGATGCCAAGCGGTAGGTCGTCCGGCATCGCCTCCATGACGCTGTTCAGATCGAACTGCTGCGCCATCGCCTCGATGCGTGGGCCGATCTGATCCGGCGGCAGGGAAAAAAGCCTGGCATGGAGCTCGAGGTTCTGGCGCACCGAAAGCTCGGTGTAGAGCGAGAACGCCTGCGACATGTAGCCGACGCGGCGGCGCACGGCGATGTCCTTCGGATCGACCTCGCGGCCAAAAAGCCGGGCCTTGCCCTCGCTTGCCGGTAAAAGCCCGGTCAGCATCTTCATGGTCGTCGTCTTGCCACAGCCGTTCGAGCCGAGAAAGCCGAAGATCTCGCCGCGGGGGATGCGGAAGCTGACATTGTCGACGGCGGTGAAATCGCCGAAGCGCATGGTCAGGTGTTCCGCCTCGATGGCGATATCATCGATGTTTGTGTCGAGGGGCGGGATCTTGACCTCGGTGTGTCCGCTTCGTCTCTCCTCCGGCAGCAAGGCGATGAAGGCGGCGTCGAGATTGTCCTCGCCGGTGCACTCCAGAATTTCCCTGGGCGTGCCGGTCGCCAGCACTTGGCCGCCATCCATGGCGACGAGCCAGTCAAAGCGGGCGGCCTCCTCCATATAGGCGGTCGAGACGATGACGCTCATGCCCGTCCGCTCCTTGCGGATCGCACCGATCAGCTCCCAGAACTGTCGCCGCGACAGGGGATCGACGCCGGTCGTCGGCTCATCGAGGATCAGGAGGTCCGGGTCATGGATCAGCGAGCAGCACAGCCCGAGCTTCTGCTTCATGCCGCCCGAAAGCTTTCCCGCGGGGCGATCGACGAAGGGCGAGAGACCGGTGCTTTTCAGGAGGCCTTCGATGCGCGCGTTGCGCTCGGCGCGATCCTGGCCGAAGAGCCGCCCGAAGAAATCGACGTTTTCGAAGACGGAGAGGGTGGGATAGAGGTTCTTGCCGAGACCCTGCGGCATATAGGCGATGCGCGGCGAGGTGCGTCGCCGGTGGGCGGCATCGGCAATATTGCCGCCCAGCACCTCGATCCTGCCCTGCTGCATGGCGCGCGCGCCGGTGATCAGGGAAAACAGGCTGGATTTGCCGACGCCATCCGGCCCGATCAGGCCCACCATGCAGCCCGCCGGCAGGTCGAGCGTGATGCCGTTCAGGGCGCGGGTCTTGCCGTAGGAGAGGCCGACGTCCTTGAGGCTGACGACGGCGGTCCCCGGCGGTGCTGGTTCCGCCGATCCGGTGCTCATTGAACGACGTTCCCGAGGCTGGCGGGCCATTCGGTGTCCGGGTCGATCTTCACATAGGCCATGCCCGGCAGGCCGGTCTTGACCTGCTGGATGTATTTTTTCAGAAGCGCCGGCTCGATTCGCGCCTTAATGCGGAACATCAGCTTCTGCCGCTCATCCTCGGTTTCCACCGTCTTGGGCGTAAACTGCGCGACGTCGGCGACGAAGGTCGCCTTGGCGGGAATGACATATTGCGGAATGGCATCCAGAACGAGGCGCACCTCGCTGCCGAGCGCGACGCGGCCGGCCTGATCGGTCGGCAGGAAGAAAGTCATGTAGACGTCGCCGAGGTCGACGAGGTTCAAGACCCGGCCCCCCGCCGGGAGCACCTCGCCGGGCTGGGCGACGCGATATTGCACGCGGCCCGCGCGCGGCGCCTTCAGCGTGCTGTCGCGGATATCGGCATCGATGCTGTCGATCGCGGCCTTGGCGGCATCGACGGCGGCTTCGGCATCGACGATCTGCGCCTTGCCGGCGCTGACGGCGGCTTGCGCTGCCGCAAGCTGCGCCTTGGCGGCGGCGACGGTCGCCTTGGCGGCCTGCGCCGAGGCGCGGTCGTCGTCGAGTACCTGCTGGGAAACGGTGTTGGATTTCGACAGGGTTTCGGAACGCTGCAGCCGCGTCGTCGCGGCGTCAAGCTCGGCGTCGCGCTGGGCGACGACGGCCACGGCCGCTTCCTGCTCGGCGCCGCGTTGAACGGCCACGCTGTTGGCCGTCTCCACGCCGATCTCCGCGCGGCGCTGCTCCGCCTGCGCCTGCCGGCGCTTCGCTTCCAGCTGCTCGGTGTCCATGTGCGCCAGCTCCTGCCCGGCTTCGACGAAATCGCCTTCGTCCACAAGGATATCCACCAGCCGCCCGGCCGTCTTGGTGGAGATGTCGATCTCCACGGCCTCGATCCGGCCGTTGCCGCTGGCGATGCCGGCGGGCAGGCCGGAGCCGTTGATCTGCGTCCAGGCGTAATAGCCGCCAGCCGCAAGGATGACGATGAGAGCGGCGACGATCCAGCTCTTGCCGGTCATGGGCTGATCCTTCCAGTTGAAAATGCGGAATGCGAAACGAGGCGTAGACGAATGTCAGCGAGCCATTCTTGAGCTGGATCAACTGCTGGTTACGGCGAAGATATTAGGAACGGCCCATTGGAGTGGCAACCACTTTCTGGTGTGTCGCGCCGCGTTTCCTTCCGGTTTTCAAGGCAGTGTCGGCTGCAACCCCTTGAAATCAGGGGATTGCCGAAACAAAAAAGGCGGCAATCGCAGAGATTGCCGCCTTCCATGGAAATTCGCCGGTGTCAGAGGAAGAAATCGTTCTCGTACATCCTGGCGACGCCGTTCATCCTGATTTCGAAATCGGCGCGGCCGTCGCCATTGACGTCGCCCGAGAGAATGCCGCTTGCGAAGCGCAACTCACCGGCTTGGCCGTGGAAGGACTGGCCGCCGATGAAGTTGAATTCCTGATTGCCGCCACGAGTGATGTCGGCGTCGATCGATTGCAGGTCCACGACGTCGTATTCCGAGCGGTGAAAATCGTCGATCACGTCGCGGCTGCTGCCACGGCCGATTTCGCTGACGCTGTTGAAATCGAAGGTGTCGGTGCCGCTGCCGCCGACCAGATAGTCGCGGCCTGAGCCGCCGATCAGGATGTCGTCGCCCGAGCCGCCGTAGAGATCGTCGTTGCCGGAGCCGCCCCAGAGATCGTCGTCGCCGGCAAAACCTTCCAGAATGTCGCTGCCGCCGCGGCCCTTCAGCACATTGGCGCCCTTGCTGCCGTAGATGTCGTCATTGGCATTGGTGCCGGTGGCGTTCTCGATGCTGATCAGGTCTTCGTGATGGCCTTTGGTGGTCGATGCGGTCTTGCCGCCGAGATCGATGGTCACGCCCTTGCCGCGCTGCGAGGCATATTCGTCCTGCAGTTCGTAGCTTATCGTATCGATGCCCGCGCCGCCGTTGAAGGAATTGTCGAAGCCGACCGAGAGGAAGGTATCGTTGCCGGCATCGCCGAAATAGACGCTGTGGAAGGTGTCGACTTCGAACCAGTCGTTGCCGTCGCCGCCCCAGACGCGGTCATATTCGCCCGCGCCGCCGGCTCTTATGTCGGCGATATAGATGTCGTTGCCCGTTCCGAGACGGATGTCGTTGCCGCCTTCGAAATAGTTGACCACCTTGTCATGACCCGAGCCGGCATCGACGTAGTTGTTGCCGCCGTAGACATCGGTGCGGTTGAGGAGGATATCGTCGTTGCCGCCATAGCCGTAGATATCGACCGCGATGACCTTGTTCTGAACGATGTAGTCCTTGCCATTGGTGCCGCGGATGGTCGCCATCGAAGAATGCCTTTCAGGTTGAAAACGCAGAACTCTTTGATCCCGATCATGCCGCCCTCAAGGTGAACGACGGCTGAACCGATTGTGGCGGTTTGGTGATTTCTTCAGGGGCGTTTCGCGGCGGGAAATCAGGTGAGCGGATCGTAGTCCGTCACCTCGACATTGACGACCTTGCCATCCGTATTGAAGGTGATCGTCTCTTCGCCGCGACGGGCGAAGGGCGCGCCGGTGGAGGCGCTGGTGGCCTTCAGGCTCCAGACGGCGCGCGCGGCAAGCGGCGAAACCTGTTCGAGCAGGCTGTCGTCGGCAATCTGGTCCGGATATTCGTCGAAATAGCGGCGGAAGGCGGCCATGATCTCCTCGCGGCCGCTCAAGCCCCCCACCTTTCCGGAGACATAGCGGGCATCCTCGGCAAAGAAGTCCTCGATGGTCGCGAAGTCGAGTTCGTTGATAGCGTGATGGAAACGCGCGGCGAGCGCGCAAGGGTCGATGGTCATGGGGATTTGCTCTCTCAGGCCAGAAGGCCGTAATGTGTCAGATCGGCTTTCAGCGTCTGCGGATCGGTGAAGTGAACGGCATGCCAGCCGGCCGCGCGGGCGGCCGCGACATTCGGCATGCTGTCGTCTATGAAAAGGGTCGCGGAGGGTTCGAGGCCGAAGGTGCGGGTATGGAGATCGTAGATCGCCGCATCCGGCTTGATGACGCCGGCATCGCCCGAGACCGTGACGCCACGGGGCAGGGTGAGGAAGGGAAAGAGCTTCTGCGCCTCCCTGAAGGTGTCGGAGGCGAAATTCGTCAGCATCGTCACATCATACCCCTGCGCGATCAGCCCTTCCATGATCGAGACGCTCTCGACATAGGCATGGGGCACCATTTCGTGCCAGTATTTGCGGAAGGCGCGGATGTTTTCGAGATGATCGGGGTGCTCGGCGATCAGCAGTTCTTCCGCCTCCACCCAGTCGCGGCCCCGGTCCTGTTCCAGATTCCAGTCATGGGTACAGACATTGGCGAAGAACCAGTTGCGCTCCGCGTCATCGGGAATGAGCCGGCTATAGGGCAGGTTCGGATCGTAATGGATCAGCACCCTGCCGATATCGAAAACGATGTGGCGGATATCGGCCTTGGTCTTTTCGAAACTCATCTCGGCATGCTCCTCGATTTCGGCGCCGCCCGGAACGCGTCCGGTATAGCCTGGGCGATTGCTTTCTTCATGACGGTGGGCAGTGCCTGATCCTTCAAGGTTTCAGGCTTTTCCCACCAGCCATTGCCCGTCTTGAAGCCCTGAGACTCGTCGCGGGCGGCGACATTGGCCCGATAGACCGACAAGCGCAATTCAAAATGCGTAAAGACATGGACGATCGCGCCGCAGGCCTGCCAGTCGGCATCGAAGGGGCTTCCAGCCGTTGTCGTGTCGCCGTCGATACGGGCGGTCCATTCCGTTCCCGGCACTTGCGTCATGCCGCCGAGCAGCCCGGCATCGCCGCGTTTTTGCAGGAGAACCGAGCCGTCCGGGCGTATGGCGACAAAGGCCGCGCCGACACGCACCGGCTTTTCCTTCTTCGCCGCCTTGCGCGGGAAGGTTTCCGGATCGCCCTGTTGCAGCGCCAGACAGTCCCCGTTGAGCGGACAGAGCGCGCAGGCCGGTCGTTTCGGCGTGCAGATCGTCGCGCCGAGATCCATCAGTCCTTGCGCAAAGTCCCCCGGCCGATCGGCCGGTGTCGCCTTTGCCACCAGCGCCCTCAGTTCCGGCTTCGCCGCCGGCAGCGGCGTTTCGACCATGAAGAGGCGGGAAAAGACCCGCTCGATATTGCCATCCAGCACCGCGCTGCGCCGGCCGAAGGCGATGGCCGCGATGGCGGCGGCCGTATAGTCGCCGATACCGGGCAGGGTCTTCAGGCCCTCCTCTGTATCGGGAAAAATGCCGCCATGCCGCTCGGCGACGGCTTCCGCGCATTTCTTGAGATTGCGGGCGCGGGCGTAGTAACCAAGACCGGCCCAGGCCTTCATCACCTCTTCCGTATCGGCCTTCGCCAGATCGGTGACATCGGGCCACAGCGCCAGGAATTTCTCGAAATAGGGTTTGACCGCCTGCACCGTCGTCTGCTGCAGCATCACTTCCGAGAGCCAGACGTGATAGGGGCGGGCCACGATACCGCTCCGCGCCATCGGCGGCGAGACGCGCCAGGGCAGGTCGCGGTGATGGCGGTCGTACCAGGCGAGAAGGCGTTGCGCGGTCGAGGCCGCAGGCGATAAAGAGAGCATGATTTGCCGGGAGATTGATTTGTCGCCTATACTTGGCGGAGTGATACGCCTCCTTCAAGGCCTTTTCGAAGTGGATCATTGCCCGTGAAAGAAGCATGGCGCCCGACAGGCGCCCGCCAGATCAGCGAAGTCGCCAATCGCCTGATAGACCCGGTGCTCGCCAAGCGCGCCGGGATCAGCACGCTTTTGCTCGGCTCCTGGGACGAGATCGCCGGCGAGGATTTTGCCGATTGCACCCGCCCGGAAAAGATCGCCTGGCCGCGCCGCGCCTCCGAGATCGTCGATGGCAGCGGCCATCAACCGGGTACGCTGGTCGTCGCCTGCGAGGGGGCGAGGGCGCTCTTTCTCACCCATGCGCAGGGCGAGCTGATCCAGCGTATCAATGGCTTTTTCGGCTTTCCCGCCGTCAATCAGCTGCGCATCGTCCAGAAGCCGGTTTCGGTCGCGCCGAAGCATCGCGGCAAGCCGCGTCCGCTGACCGGCGAAAAAGCGCGCCATCTGGAAACGATGATGGAGGGGATCGAGGATGACGCCTTGAAGAAGGCCCTGACCCGGCTGGGAACGGCAGTGCTCTCGCCACGCCGGCGATAGGAGAAGGTGCTGCTTGCTCCCTCTTCTCCCCAGCGGGGAGAAGGTGGCCTGAAAGGCCGGATGAGGGGGCGACTGGCTCCGAATATGCCGCACCACCCCCTCATCGCCTCGCTTTCGCTCGGCACTTCTCCCCGCCGGGGAGAAGAGGGAGATTGCGGCAGCCGCGCGATTACCCTCTTTTCCTCAGGGCGCTTTCCGCTTGCTTCTCCTGCCATATCGCCTTTTGCTTACATGGACCCTTGCGTGGCCTTGAGCCGGTCACAATTGTTTGAACCCTGGTGAGCCGCTGCCCCTTGTGGCTGTCATCAAGGCGCGTTATCGCAGTGTCACCCTATTCTTACATCAGGTGTTCCATGTTGCTTTCCGAAATGAGCCCTTTCAAGCGCCTCTTGAGCGGTGTCGCCGTTGCCGCGCTCGCCCTGACCCTCGCCGCCTGCAGCGACGAGAAGAAGGACGCTGCCGAAACCGCCAAGCCTTCCGAGACGACCGATACGGCGACCAAGACCGAGGTCAAGCCGGCCGACAACATGATGACCTCTTCGACCATGGCATCCGGCACCATGTCCGCCACGCCGATGACCGCCGCCGCCAATGAGACCCCCGCTGCCGGGACGCAGGTTGCCCAGGCCGCCGCTCCCGCCGCCAAGGCCGAGCTGCCGCAGCCGGAAGGCGAAATCGACGTCGCCAAGCTGATGGCGCCGGGCGCGCTGCCGGAAATGGCTGTTGGCAAGGACGACGCCAAGGTGACGATCGTCGAATATATGTCGATGACCTGCCCGCACTGCGCCCGCTTCCACAACGAGACCTTCGACGCCATCAAGGCGAAGTATGTCGATGGCGGCCAGGTTCGTTTCGTGGTGCGCGAATTCCCGTTCGATCCGCGCGCGGCGGCCGCCTTCATGCTGGCGCGCTGCGCGCCGGAAGGCCAGTATTTCGCGATGGTTTCCATGCTCTTCAAGCAGCAGGAACAGTGGGCCGCCGCCCAGAACGGCCGCGACGCGCTGTTGCAGATGTCGAAACTCGCCGGTTTTACACAGGAGAGCTTCGAGGCCTGCTTGACGAACCAGAAGCTTCTGGATGATGTGAATGCCGTGATGCAGAAGGGCGCCAAGGATTTCGGCGTTGCCGCCACCCCGACCTTCTTCATCAATGGCAAGAAATACTCCGGAGAAATGTCGGTTGACACCATGTCGGGCCTTATCGACTCGATGCTCTAAGGTTTCGCTGTTTTTTGAACCGATCAGCGGGCGCGGACGTGCGCCCGCTTTTTCGTTCTCCCTCTTCTCCCCAGCGGGGAGAAGTGCCGAGCGCATGCGAGGCGATGAGGGGGGGCTCTCCGCACATTCCGAGCCAGCCGTCCCCCGCAACCGGCGCTAAGCGCCACCATCTACCCCCGGGGGCGAAGATGGAACGTGCGCCCCATGAAATTCACCAAGCTCCGCCTGCTCGGCTTCAAATCCTTCGTCGAACCCTCCGAATTCGTCATCGAACGGGGCCTCACCGGCGTCGTCGGCCCGAATGGCTGCGGCAAGTCCAATCTGGTCGAGGCGCTCCGCTGGGTGATGGGGGAGAACTCCTACAAGAACATGCGCGCCTCGGGCATGGACGACGTGATCTTCTCCGGCTCCGGCAACCGTCCGGCGCGCAACACCGCCGAAGTCGGCCTCTATCTCGACAATTCCGACCGCACCGCGCCCGCCGCCTTCAACGACAGCGACGAAATCCAGGTCACCCGCCGTATCGAGCGCGAAAACGGCTCCGTCTACCGCATCAACGGCAAGGAAGCCCGCGCCAAGGATGTGCAGTTGCTGTTCGCCGATGCCTCCACCGGCGCGCGCTCGCCCTCCATGGTGGGACAAGGGCGCATCGGCGAACTGATCGCGGCAAAACCGCAGGCCCGCCGCCAACTGCTCGAAGAGGCCGCCGGCATTTCCGGCCTGCATTCCCGCCGCCACGAGGCGGAACTGCGCCTGCGCGGGGCGGAAACCAATCTCGAACGTCTCGACGACGTCACCTCCCAGCTCGAAAGCCAGATCGAGAGCCTGAAGCGCCAGTCGCGTCAGGCCAATCGCTTCAAGATGCTCTCGGCCGATATCCGCCGCCACGAGGCGATGCTCCTTCACATCCGCTGGGTGCAGGCCAAGGAAGCCGAAGCGGAGGCGGACAGCCATCTGAACCAGATCACCTCCGATGTCGCCGAAAAGGCGCAGGCCCAGATGGAGGCGGCCAAGAACCAGGCGATCGCCAGCCTGAAACTGCCGGAACTGCGCGAAGCCGAAGCCCGCGCCGCCGCTGCGCTTCAGCGTCTGCAGATCGCCAAGTCGCAACTGGAGGAAGATGCCGGTCGCATTCTGCGCCGCCGCGACGAGTTGCAGCGCCGCCTTGCCCAGCTGGCCGAGGATATTCTGCGCGAGGAACGCCTGATCGCCGACAATGCCGGCATCCTCGCCCGCCTCGATGCCGAGGAAGCCGAAATCCGCGACATTCTCGGCGAGGCCGCTGAACGGGCGGAAGAGGCCCGTGAGCGTCTGGCCGACGCCAGCGACCGGCTGGCGGAAAGCGAACGCGCGCTCAGCGTCCTGACCGCCGAACGCGCCGAAGCCACGGCGGCGCGCAACCAGCTGGAAAAGACCATCCGGGATCTCTCCGACCGGCAGATGCGCCTTGCCCGGCAGCTTGCCGATCAGGCCCGCGATCTCGATGCGCTGGATGGCCAGATTTCCGCCCTGCCGGACCCGGAGCGGAAGCGCGAGGAGGTCGAGGCCGCCGAAGTGGCGCTGGAAGCAGCCGAAGCCATCATCGCCGAAATCGAAATGGCGCTTGCCGAAGCCCGCGCCGCCGAAGTCGCCGCCCGCCCGCCGGTGGACATGGCCCGCGCCAGCCTGAACGGCATCGAGACCGAAGCCCGCACGATCCGCCGCATGCTGGAAGCCTCGCGCCAGCAGGGCAGCGCCCCGCCGGTCGTCGAAGACATGATCGTCGATCGCGGCTTTGAAACCGCATTGGGCGCAGCCCTTGGCGACGATCTCGATTCGCCGCTCGATCCCGCCGCTCCCGCCCATTGGCGCATGCCGGGCGACGCGGCTCTCGATCCGGCCCTGCCGGGTGGCGTCGAGCCGCTGTCCGCCCATGTGAAGGCGCCTGCCGAACTGGCGCGCAGCCTGCGCCAGATCGGCATCGCAGCGGATGCCGAAAGCGCCGAAGTCCTGCAGAGGGAATTGAAGCCCGGCCAGCGGCTCGTCACCCGTGACGGCGCGGTCTGGCGCTGGGATGGCCATGTCGCCGGGGCGGACGCCCCGAGCGCCGCCGCGCTGCGATTGGCCCAGAAAAACCGGCTGGAAGAGCTGGAAGAGGAAGCCGACACCGCCCGCGACCTGCTCGACGCCCGCGAAGCCGATCTCGCCGCCGCCACAGCCCGCATCCGGGCCGAAGATGAACGCCTCAGGCTTTCCCGCGACGAACAGCGCCTTGTCGCCCGCAAGCTTGCCGAAGCCCGCGAGGCGCTTGCCGCCGCCGAGCGCGCCTCCGGCGATCTCGTGCGCCGCCGCGCCGTTCTCGCCGAAGCCAGAAGCCAGCTCGAACTGCAGAGCGAAGAGCTTGCCGCCCAGATGGAAGAGGGCAGGGAGGCACTGCAAGAGCTGGCCGACGTCAGCGATCTCGAACAGCGCGTTTCGCATCAGACCGCAGCCGTCACGCTCGATCGCGCCGCCGTGGTCGAAGCCCGCTCCATCCATGACGGCCTTGCCCGCGAAAACGAAGTCCGCCAGCGCCGCCTCTCGGCCATTTCGGGCGAACGCCAGACTTGGGCAGAACGGGCGCGGGGGGCTGAGGATCACATCGAAACCCTGCGCGACCGCGAGGCCGAGGCGCGTGAGGAGGCCGAGGAACTGAACGACGCGCCGGATGCGTTCGACGACAAGCGCCGCGCGCTGATGAACGAACTCGGCAAGGCGGAAATCCTGCGGCGGGAGGCCGCCGATGAACTGGCGTTGGCCGAGACCCGCCAGCGCGAAGCCGACCAGCGGGCCGCGACAGCGCTCTCGGAACTGGCCGAACATCGCGAAAAACGCGGCCGGGCCGAAGAACGGCTTGTGTCCAGCCGCGAAAGGCGGGTCGAGATCGAAGCCCGCATCCGCGAGGCGCTCGCCTGCGCCCCGCATGAGGTGATGCGGCTCACCGGCCTTGCCGTCGACGCCGAACTGCCGGATATCAGAAATATCGAGCGCGAGCTTGAGCGATTGAAGATCGAGCGTGAACGTTTAGGGGCCGTCAACCTGCGCGCCGAGGAGGAGCAGAAGGAGCTTTCCGACAGGCTCGAAGCCATCCTCAAGGAGCGCGAGGATGTCATCGACGCCATCCGCAAGCTGCGCTCGGCGATCCAGAGCCTGAACCGCGAAGGCCGCGAGCGGCTGCTGGCCGCCTTCGATGTGGTCAACGCCCAGTTCCAGCGGCTGTTCACCCATCTCTTCGGCGGCGGCACGGCGGAACTGCAGCTGATCGAAAGCGAAGACCCTCTCGATGCCGGCCTCGAAATTCTCGCCCGCCCGCCGGGCAAGAAGCCGCAGACCATGACGCTGCTTTCCGGCGGCGAGCAGGCGCTGACGGCGATGGCGCTGATCTTTGCCGTGTTCCTCACCAATCCCGCGCCGATCTGCGTGCTGGACGAGGTCGACGCGCCGCTCGACGACCACAATGTCGAGCGCTACTGCAATCTGATGGACGAGATGGCGGCCTCGACCGAGACCCGTTTCGTCATCATCACCCACAATCCCATCACCATGGCCCGGATGAACCGCCTGTTCGGCGTCACCATGGCCGAGCAGGGTGTGTCCCAGCTCGTCTCCGTCGACCTGCAGACGGCTGAGCGCATGCGCGACGTCGGTTGAGCCCGGAACAATTTCCCGATTTGACCGTTACGAACCCGTAACCCGTCAATTTCAAAAGGAAATTCCCGTTGAACAAGAATGCTCTCTACATGGTCATCGGCGCCCTTATCGTCGTGGTCGCCGGTTTCTCCTATTATGCCTATCAGGAAGAAAAGAAGCCTGACGGCGTCGAGATCCAGGTGGACAGGAACGGGCTGTCGATCGAGGAGAATTGAGCGGTCCTCCGCATTGCGAGAGGGATACCGGCATCGCCGCTTGTCCCTTCTCCCCGCCTGCGGGGAGAAGGTGGCCGGCAGGCCGGATGAGGGGCGGACGGTGCCGCGTCTTCAGTGGTTGAGGCTTTGCCCTTCACCCTAACCCTCTCCCCGCAGGCGGGGAGGAGGGGACGACTGAGCAAGGCTCGCCTTCGTCTTCAAACAACCATCGCCTCCCGCTCCATCAACCGTCGCGGCCCGTCCAGGTCATGCGCCGGCAACAGGATCGTCGCCTGCAGCCGCCTTCTCGCTCTGCGGCCTTTTGTTGCAATGCAGCAAGTTATCGTTCGCGCCACATTTTCAACGGGATGCACATGTTGTAGTCTTGCCCGCAGTGAGTGGGGGAGACGTCCAATGGGCAAGTGGGTTTATACCTTCGGCGACGGTTCGGCCGAAGGCAGCGCTGCGGATCGCGACAATCTGGGCGGCAAGGGGGCCAATCTCGCGGAGATGTGCAATCTCGGCCTGCCGGTGCCGCCGGGGCTGACCATCGTTACCCGCGCCTGTTCGCATTATTACGACCATGGCCGCACCATCCCCGAAGGGCTCAAGGACGAGGTCCGCAAGGGCGTAAGCTTCATGGAAAAGGTGACGGGCCGCATCTTCGGCGATACCCGCAAACCGCTGCTCGTTTCCGTCCGCTCCGGTGCGCGCGCGTCCATGCCCGGCATGATGGACACGGTTCTCAATCTCGGCCTCAACGACGTGACCGTCGAGGCGCTCGGCCATGATGCGGGCGACGCCCGCTTCGCCTGGGACAGCTACCGCCGCTTCATCCAGATGTATGGCGATGTCGTCATGGGGCTGGATCACGAGGTTTTCGAGGAAATCCTCGAGGACGAGAAGGCCCGCCTCGGTCATGAGAACGACACCGAGCTTTCCGCCGTCGAATGGCAGCATGTCATCGGGCTTTACAAGGCCGCCATCGAGGAGGAGCTGGGCGAAACCTTTCCGCAGGATCCACAGGTGCAGCTCTGGGGAGCCATCGGCGCCGTCTTTTCAAGCTGGATGAACGCCCGCGCCATCACCTATCGCCAGCTTCACAATATTCCGGCGGAATGGGGCACGGCCGTCAACATCCAGGCCATGGTCTTCGGCAATCTCGGCAATTCCTCGGCCACCGGCGTCGCCTTCACCCGCAATCCCTCGACCGGCGAAAACGAGCTTTACGGCGAATTCCTCGTCAATGCGCAGGGCGAGGATGTCGTGGCCGGCATCCGTACCCCGCAAAACATCACCGAGGCCGCCCGCATCGCCTCCGGTTCCGACAAGCCGTCGCTGGAAAAGCTGATGCCGGAAGCCTTCGAGGAGTTTCAGGCCATCTGCAACAGGCTCGAAGGTCATTATCGCGACATGCAGGATCTGGAATTCACCATCGAGCGCGGCAAGCTCTGGATGCTGCAGACGCGCTCGGGCAAGCGCACCGCCAAGGCGGCGCTCCGGATCGCCGTCGACATGGCCGAAAGCGGCATGATCAGCAGGGAAGAGGCGGTGACCCGCATCGATCCCGCCTCGCTGGACCAGCTCCTGCATCCGACCATCGATCCGCGCGCGCGGCGCGACATCATCGGCTCCGGCCTGCCGGCCTCGCCGGGGGCGGCCAGCGGCGAGATCGTCTTCACCTCGGAAGAGGCCGTCACCGCCGAGAAGGAAGGCCGCAAGGTCATCCTCGTACGCGTCGAGACGAGCCCCGAGGACATTCACGGCATGCATGCCGCCGAAGGTATCCTCACTACCCGCGGCGGCATGACCAGCCACGCGGCAGTCGTCGCCCGCGGCATGGGCATCCCCTGCGTTTCCGGCGCCGGAAACCTGCGCGTCGATGTCCGCAACGAGGTGCTGGTCGCTGCCGGCATGACGCTGAAGAAGGGCGATGTCATCACCATCGACGGTTCTTCCGGTCAGGTGCTGAAGGGCGTCATCGCCATGATCCAGCCGGAGCTTTCCGGCGATTTCGGCAAGATCATGGCCTGGGCCGACCGGAGCCGCCGCATGACCGTGCGCACCAATGCCGAGACGCCGACCGACGCCCGCGCCGCCCGCTCCTTCGGCGCGGAGGGCATCGGGCTCTGCCGCACCGAGCATATGTTCTTCGAGGGCGAACGCATCAATGTCATGCGAGAGATGATCCTCGCCGCCGACGAGGCGGGCCGCCGGGTGGCGCTCGCCAAGCTGCTTCCGATGCAACGCTCGGATTTCGCCGAGTTGTTCTCGATCATGCACGGCCTGCCGGTGACGATCCGCATGCTCGATCCGCCGCCGCACGAATTCCTGCCCAAGACCGACGCCGAGATCGAGGACGTCGCCGGCCGGCTCGGCATGAAGCCTGGGGAATTGCGCCAGCGCGTCGATGCGCTGCATGAGTTCAATCCCATGCTCGGCCATCGCGGCTGCCGCCTGGCCATCTCCTATCCCGAGATCGCCGAAATGCAGGCCCGCGCCATCTTCGAGGCGGCGGTGGAGGCCGCGCGGGAAACCGGCGCGGCCGTGGTGCCGGAAATCATGGTGCCGCTGGTCGGCCTGAAGGCGGAACTGGACTACGTCAAGGCGCGTATCGACGCTGTCGCGAAGGAGGTGATCGGTGAGGCCGGCATCCCTATCGATTATCTCGTCGGCACGATGATCGAGCTGCCGCGCTCGGCGTTGCGCGCCCATGTGATCGCCGAATCCGCCGATTTCTTCTCCTTCGGCACCAACGACCTGACCCAGACCACCTTCGGCATCTCGCGTGACGATGCGGCCCAGTTCCTCAATACCTATATCCAGAAGGGCATCGTGGAACGGGATCCGTTCGTGTCGCTCGATTTCGACGGCGTCGGCGAACTCATCCAGATCGCCGCCGAGCGTGGCCGGCGCACCAAGAACGGCCTGAAACTCGGCATCTGCGGCGAGCATGGCGGCGATCCGGCCTCGATCCGCTTTTGCGAGGAAACCGGACTTGATTACGTCTCCTGCTCGCCTTTCCGCGTGCCGATCGCAAGGCTGGCGGCGGCGCAGGCGGCGATCAACGGGCGAGGGTGAGGCTGAAAATTGACTTGAGCGTTCCTGTATTCCAGCCCTGTCGAGAGAATCGCCACGCGTGCCGACATCGATGGTCTGGCTGTCGAGGCAGGGACGTTCGAGGCGCTGGAGCCCAAGGTCGTCGCCGCCTGATACGCTCACCGATAGACGATCAGCGGCCGATCCCACGGGCCGCCATCGTAGCCGTAGCGGAAGGCGCGGCGTTCGGCGCTACGGTCGAGATCGATGCGCTGCAGGCAGTTTGCCATGGCGTCGGTGTTGCGGCGGAAGCCGTAGGAGAGGCAGGTTCTTTCATCCGCGGCCCGGCGCTCCTCCGGTGTCATCGTCTGGCATCCCGCAAGAAGGGCGGCGAGGGCAAGGAGCGTTATCGGGCGTGCGCGCATGGATCAACCTTCAACAATCCCGTTCGTTTCCCCTCCCACTATTTACTGGAGTTGAACGGTCAGGTTTCAGCCTAGCGCCGAATCGGTGCATTTTCAAGGAGTTGGTCCCGCGTCAAAAGCGGCGCAGGACATCCACGAAGGCATCGGCGAAGTTTTTCAGATCAGCGGTTTCCTCGCTCGGATTTTCCATGCGGATGGCCGTGCCGCCCGGTTCGAGGCAGGCGAAAACGGTTGCGGTCTCGTCCGTTTCCTCGTGGGGAATGCGCAGCACGGCGATGCGTTCGCAGTTTTCGATCAGCCCGGATGCCGGCAGTTCGAACAGCAGCGTGCCGCCGATGGCGGAGGCGGCTGCGGCGATATGTGCCGAGAAACCCTCGCGGCCAGCCGAGAAGCCATCCACCGACAATTCCAGCTCCAGAAGCTCCATGGCGAAACCGCTGTCGGAGGCAATGCCGAGCGATTGGGCACCGGGTTCTCTGCCGGCGGTGGCTGGCGCAGATTCGGATGAAAGCATCATGTTCTCCTTATTGGCGCTAAATTAGAAGCTTCGCTATCGAGAGTGGCGATTTTGCGGCGCAATGCATGGCTGCATCGAGCGATGCCCTGAAACGCATGGATTTGCGCAAAGGGCGAGCCGATCATCCGAAAAGCGCTTCACAGATTTCGGGTTCATGCTCTAAACAGAAAGGGCTTGGCGTGTTCGCGCCGGGCCTTGCCCCGAGGACCGGCAGACGCATGATGATCAAGTATGAACGCCCGATATCCTACGCTGCCCGCTGGGCGCGGCGGATCGCGCGGTTTTCCTGCGGCCTGTTTCTGGTCGCCGTGCTCGCCCATCGCTTCGGCCCGCTGACGACGCCGCATCTGGTGGCCGTCGTCGCCTTCGCGACCGTGCTCGCCTTCATCTCGGTGCTGCTTGCGGTCGTCGGCTTCGTCAGGCTGTGGCAGGTGGCGGCCGTCGGCGGCATCGCCGCCTTCACCGCGCTCGTCTATGCCGCGCTGCCGCTCGGTGTCGCGGGTTTTGGCGCCTATCTCTATTTTTCCCGCCCGGCGATCTACGACATCAGCACCGATACGGTGACGCCGCCGAACTGGATCGAGCGCCCGAAGGCCGATCAGGGCTGGCTGCGTCGCGCGGCAACCGTCACCCCGCAGGACCGTGAGGCGCAGATCGAGGCCTATCCGGGCCTCACGGGCCGGCGCTACGACGGCGCGCTCGACCGCGTCTTTCGCGGCGTAAAGAGCGTGGCCGCCAATACCGGCATCCGCATCGTCGCGACCGAAGGCGAGGAAAATGCCGAGGCCGATCTAGAAGATCTCGTGGTCAAGCCGGATGCCAACGCGCCTTCCGACAGCGAGCCGGACAATGTGCCAATCCCGCTGTCGCGGCCGAGCCTTGTGATCGGCGAAAGGCCCGCGGGTTTCAAGGCGTCCGATATATTGCTGCAGGGCGAGTGGCGCACGCCTGTCGCGGGGTTTCGTCTCGATGTGCTGATCCGCCTTCGCGAAGAGGCGGAGACGACGTTCGTCGATGTCCGCGTCGCCTCCCGCTACGGGCCGCATGAACTGGGGCTCGCCGCCGGTTTCGCCGAACAGTTCCTGCATGCGCTGGATGCCGAGCTTCTCGGCATCGCCGGGGATTAGGCTCACCCTTCAGCTCGCGCCGCCCGGCGCCAGCCGGTATCGGCCGGAGAGCGAGGGCGGGCCGTCCGTCTCCACCTGACCGCGCTCGACCAGATCCTCGATATGGGCGAAGACCGAAAGCCCGGCCGCCCCGTGCAGTCGCGGGTCGGTGCTGGCATAGATGATCTTCACCATCTCGGGGATCGACGTGTCGCCGGCCCTGATCCGCTCCAGAACGGCGCGCTCGCGCATGCGCCGATGGGCGCGCAGGCCCCGCAGGAAGGCGGCGGGCTCGCTGAGCAGGCCGCCATGGCCGGGCAGATAGAGCGTGTCGTCGCGAGCCAGCAGTTTTTCGAGAGAGGCCATGTAATCGCTCATCGCGCCATCCGGCGGCGCGACGATGCTGGTCGCCCAGGCCATGACGTGATCGGCGGAAAACAGCGCGCCGGTGCCTTCGAGCGCAAAGGCCATGTGGTTTGCCGTATGGCCGGGCGTGGTGAGCCCCGTCAGAGCCCAGCCGTCGCCCTCGATCGTTTCGCCGTCGGCCAGCGCGATATCTGGCTGGAAAGCGATGTCGGAGCTTTCGGCGAAGGGATTGGTCTCGCCGCTGTGCAGCGGCCGGGCGGCGCGATGCGGGCCTTCCGCGACGATCAGCGCGCCGGTGGCGGCCTGCAGGCGCTGCGACAGCGGCGAGTGGTCGCGGTGGGTGTGGCTGACGAAGATATGGGTCAATTCGCGGCCTTCCAGCGCGGTCATCAGGGCCTGGAAATGCGCCTCGTCCTCCGGGCCGGGATCGATGACGGCGACGGAGCGGCCGCCGACGATGTAGGAATTGGTGCCGTGAAAGGTGAAGGGGCTCGGATTGTTGACGGTGATGCGCTCGACGCCGTCCGCCACCGGCACGGCCTGGCCATAGGCCGGCTTGAAATCGAGCTTGAACTCGGGAGCGTCCATGCGCCTGCGCCTCACTTGTACTCGATCTCGATGAAGGACATGGGCGCGTCGCCGGCATTGACGACATTGTGCTCCATGCCCGCCTCGCGCCGGTAGGCCGCGCCCTTTGCGATATCCACGCGCCGCTCGCCGGCGGGCTCTTCCAGCAGAAATTTGCAGTCGGTCATCGGCACGACGACATAGCCCAGCCCGTGCACATGATGGCCGGTATCGGCGCCAGGCTCGAAATCCCAGCGGGTGATGCGCACCACGGCATCGTCGAGCAGCACGGTTGATACGGCGGGCGGGCGGGCTTTGAATTTGCTCATCATGATCTCCGGTCGGCGGACCCTAGCGCAGATTCGAGGCTGCTGGAACGAAGCGGTTTCAAAAATCCGTAGCGATTTCTGGCCTCTTCTGGCGTCGGGGAAGGGTGCGGGGCAGGATTGCGAAGACCGGGCCAAGAAAACGACGGAAAGGCGAAACTAAGGATTGTCGCCTGCCTTCGGCTTTGCTAATCAGGCGCTCGATCGAGCGGCGCTTTCGTCGCTGGAAGCGGCGATGCCGTTTCCCGATCCTGCTGGGGCGTCGCCAAGCGGTAAGGCACCGGTTTTTGGTACCGGCATTCCCAGGTTCGAATCCTGGCGCCCCAGCCATGCAGTTTCCCGGATATCGATTGCTCGCCGCGTGTCCCGCATCGAAAAAGACCCGCCGATTTTCATCTGCGGGCCCTTGAGGTTTCTGTCGCTTCCGAGGCGGAGCTTAGCCAGCCTTCGGCTCGGCCGCCTTGGCGCCGCCGAGGAATACTTCGCACCAGCTCGGGCCTTCGGCGCTGCGGTGGTCGCCGGCGATGCGGATCGAGCGAATGACGTAGTCGGCGGAAACCGTCAGCTGAACCGAGCAGCTCAGATATTCCGTGCGGGCAGGGGAAATGCGCTTGCCACGCTTGCCGTCCGGGCCCTTTTCGTATTCGGCCGCGATGCGGCGGGTCTTGTAGCCGCCCTTCCAGGAATAAACCGTCGTGTCGCCGCTTTCGACGTCGGAAACCGGCGGGCCGAACTGGGCGAAAAAGGTGCCGGCGGGCTGGCCGTTCCAGCGCGCTTCGACGGCGTTTTTCGCCGGCCCGACGGTGGTGCAGCCGGCAAGCGTCAGCGCTAGCCCGGCCATGGTGATCATGCGGAAGTTCATTTCGATCGTCCCTTTGATTTCGTACTGAAACATCTGCGCCGAACCATGACGCAAGGACCTGCGCGGCCGGTGTTTTCTCCTTGCGTCTAGCTCCAAACGCACAGAAAGAAAATCACCGGCCGGCCACATTTCAGCAATTATTTGCAAGAGACGCCCGCTCCGTTTCCGGACGCCGAGAACCCCGGCGCATCAGGCCTTCGCCGGTCGCGCCGCTGCGGACGCGCATGCCGGGGATGCCGTCGTTGGTCGTGTCCCCGATGCGGGCGCGGTTCCTCCCGCCGGCGCGCAAGCCGATCGGCCAGGCCTCTGCCGGCTCAAGGAAATGAGAGGAAATATGAAATATTTCCATGAACTTATCCGGGAATATCAGGGCTTTTACCGGGCGCGCGCCCTTCATGGCGAAGATTTCCACCCTTGCCTGTCATTTTTCCTGAATTTGACGCTTGTCTCCGGCCGGATGCTGTTCTATAGAGGCGCCGCTGGTCACGGAGTGTAGCGCAGTCTGGTAGCGCACCACGTTCGGGACGTGGGGGTCGGAGGTTCGAATCCTCTCACTCCGACCAGCTTGAATACAAACGCTTTTTCCCGAATTCTCGAAGCGTTTCAAACCCGATCTCAATAATTCACGCGACAATATTCGCTCCGCCCGTTCAAGGCGCGGTCCATGGCGTCTGCATTCGTGCGCCTGTCGCCGCGCTTGTGACGAGGCGCAAGAAGATGACGCTCGGTCCGGAAGCGTCGATGCCGCTTTCCGGTCAGTCTTTATTAGTATTTTTAAATATTTGTTTTTCTGGCGTTTTCTGCTGTCGCAGGTATTTCTACCCCCAGATATTGTCGCAAACGTTAACACATTTTGAACCATATTCTTCACGCGGCGGAGGGCCGTGTCAGGCATCGCGACGATGACCGGCATTCAAAAAACGAAGAATGAATGGTTTTGAGATGACAAGCATTCTCACCAACATTTCCGCCATGGCGGCGCTGCATACATTGCGCGGCATCAATTCCGGCATGGGCGAGACGCAGGCGCAGGTCGCAAGCGGGCTGCGCATCCAGGCCGCCGACGACAATGCCGCCTACTGGTCGATCTCGACCACCATGCGTTCCGACAACAAGGCGATCTCGGCGGTGGCCGACGCGCTCGGCTTCTCGTCAGCCAAGCTGGATGTGACATCTTCGGGACTTGAAAACATCGTCGATCTCCTGAGCGAATACAAGGCGCGCATCGTCGCGGCCATGGAGCCGGGTGTCGATCGCAGCAAGGTGCAGAAGGAACTCGATCAGCTTTACGGCCAGATGGAAAGCGTTGTCGAATCGGCGAGCTTCAACGGTGTGAACTGGCTGAAAAGCGCGCAACCCGACAATCTGTGGGCCGTCTCGGACTTCAAGTCGGAGATGGTCGCGTCCTTCGCGCGCTCGGCCAATGGGTCGGTCGACATCAAGACGATCGATCTGGACCTTGCCGGCATCAGTGCGCTGAATACCGGCGGCGGGGGCATTCTGCAGAAAGATATTCGCAGTCTTGGCACCATCGGCGGCTTTCGCCCGACGGATTTTACCACGTACAGCCATCAGGGGCATCAGGACCACGGCTTCACCGGACCGGCCACGTTCGGCGCGGCGGACGAGGTCAGGTTCGATATCACGGTCGATGAAGGCGTATTCTCCGGCGGCGTCAAGCAGACGATCGTCATCGACAGGACGCTGATCGATGCCGCCCTCGGCACGGCAGACGGCAAGATCAACACCGTGGATCAGATGCGTTCGGTTCTGGAGAAGGCCTTCGTGGACAACGGTGTGCCGGCAACCGCCTTTTCCTACATCGGTATTTCCCTTGGAGAAAACCGTTTCGAGATCGCTTCGCTCGAAACCTCGGGCCATCATGGCTCCAGCATCATCATCGACAATGTCACATCCACCTTCACTGGAAACTATGCGCTCGGGCTGGAAAGCACGTCCCATGTTATCGATCATGACAACATGTATCCGAGCTGGAAGTTCGGTTTCGACGGCCCCTTCCAGGTCCACAATCTGGCGGAATTCAGCTTTGAACTCAGCATGGGCGGGGCTCTCTCGACCACGGTGACGGTGGACCGCACGATCGTGGACGCGGCGCTCGGCACGTCGGACGGGATCGTTTCGTCCGCGGCCGATCTCGCGGCGATCCTGACCCGTGCCGGGCAGGGCCGGGGGCTCGTCGCCAATGCGACGGCCAACATGATCGAGCTGACAGCGGACCAGACAATGTATCCGGATGCCGGCACCAAGGCGCCGACGCTGACCGTTACCAATGTTCGCGACAATATCGGCTGGGTGGTCGATTTCGATTTGAAGGATGTCAACATCGTCAACCCGCAAGCCAATCTCGATCACTATCTCGACGGTCTGGAAGATATGTTGAAGAAGGCGACGACGGCGGCCGCCACGCTCGGTTCCCTGCAGATGCGGGTCGACATGCAGTCCAATTTCGCCCGCACCCTCATGGATACGATCGACAAGGGTGTCGGGCGTCTTGTCGATGCCGATATGAACGAAGCATCCACGCGGCTGAAGGCGCAGCAAAGCCAGCAGCAGCTTGCGGTACAGGCCCTGTCCATCGCCAACAGCAATGCCGACAACGTGTTGCAGCTTTTCAGATAATCGTCGCGGCAAGCACAGGCGGCGGAATGCGCGGAGCTGGCTTTTGTCAGTCCCGCAGGTCCGGTATCGAGCGGTCGATATGGGTGGCGATCAGCATGGCCACCAGATGCACGATATTGCGGGCGCCGAAGCGCTCCTTCATGCGTTCCAGCCGATGTTCCACCGTGCGATGCGAAATGCCGATCGTCGCGGCGATCTCCTTGGCGGTCGCGCCCTCGATCAAAAGCTGGACGATGGTTTCGTCGGCGATATCGAGCTTTTCGTTGCGGGCCGGCGGATTGAGCAGGAACTGGGCGTTCGATGACGAGATGATCCATTCCGGGGTGCCGGTGTTCTTCTGCGGCAACAGGATACGGTCATAGCCGAGATTGACGCCGAGCAGTCTGGTCTTGACCAGCTCCATGGCCGGCTGCTGGCGCGCCAGCACGTCCTTCAGGCGTGGAATGACCGCCTGCTCCATGTAGTTGCGATCCTTGAACTCGCCGATGCGACAGTCTGCGAAAATCTTGTTGATATTCAGGGCGCGGGTGACGAAGCCCGAATGACGGATCGCCGTCATATGCCAGTTCAGCGGATCGTCGCCCTCGATCCTGAAAAGGGTCAGCCGCATCTTGATGGTCAACTTGTCGAGAACGCCACGATAGATGTCTTCGGCTGCGGCCGGTCTTTCCGGCATGGTTTTCAGCCACTCGTCCAGCATGGTGCGGGTCACGACATTGAAGGACGTTTCTTTTGACATTCAGAAATAATTAACCCATAAATTTTAGGGGAATACAACGGAAGGTCGCAGGAAAAGCAAGAGGGTAAAAACACCTCCTACGTGTATTTCTCCTTAAAATCGTTGGATAAAATGCGTATCCCGCAGCGCGCTTTGCAAAGTGCTGTGGAAATGTTTCTGAATTATTCTAAATTAGAAATTGCATACGTATTGTGGCTGAAACGCAAAATCCCGCGGACGAGGCCGCGGGATTTCGCGTTCAATTCTTCGGTCTGGAAAAGATCAGCCGTCGATATCGCCAAGGATCTCGGCGGCCTTGCCGGCGGAGATACGGCGGACTTCGGCTTCCTCGCGGCGATTGGCGAAAAGTTCGCTTGCCATGATTTTGTCGGCGAGATCGGCGGGCAGGGAGAGCAGCACGCGGGTATCGTCCGTGTGGATGCCGCCGAGCGTCGAGCGCTTGGCCGTGATCATGCCGCCGGCCACCGTGTTGTTTGTGTCGGGGTCGATCAGGATGAAGGCGCCGGTCGTACGGTTCTGCTCATAGGCATCGAACACGGCCTGCTCGTCGAAGGAGAGATGCACCTTGCCGATGGCGTTCATGGGAAGGCCTTCGGCGTGGTGGTTCCACTTGCCGCTCTTGAGGTCGAGAAGGCTCGACGGCTGCACCGTGACGCGCTGGCGGCGCGAGCCGCTCTTCAGCCAATAGCGCTTGCCGGGCTGGATGCCATCCGGCTGCAGCGCAACGAGTTGGGCGTCGAAGGCAAGGCCGGTCTGCGGCTGCGCGTCGATCGAAACGATCATGTCGCCGCGCGACACGTCCACCTGTCGGTCGAGAACGAGCGTGATCGCATCGCCGGCCACGGCGGCGTTGCGCACGAGGTCGAAGGTGACGATCTTGGCGACATTGGCCACCATGCCCGAAGGCAGGATGACGACGCTGTCGCCGGGCTTCACCGCGCCACCGGCAACCGTGCCCTGATAGCCGCGGAAGCTTTCGCCCGGACGGGAAACACGCTGCACCGGAAGGCGGAAGCCGACGGTCTGGGCGGAGCGGACGGTCGCAAGCTCCAGTACCTCGACCAGCGTCGGACCTTCATACCAGGGCATCGAGGCCTTGCCGTCGTACACGACGTTTTCGCCCTTC
>JAVBSF010000509.1:0-13513 GCA_031556925.1 Pararhizobium sp. | reverse complement strand
TCCTTCTTCCAGAACGATTTTTCCGGTCGTCTTGTCACCAAGGTCTGGTCGGGCGGGCAGGCGGCCGGAGATGTCGTGACGTCTCTTATGGAAAGCGTCTGGTTCGTCGGCATCTATGCGGTCACGACGCTTGTTCTCGTCGGGCAGCTTGACTGGGCGCTCGCCGTCGTCGTGCTGTTGTGGCTGGTGGCTTTCTCGGTTCTGGCGCGCTTTTTCGTCCCGCGCATCCGCAATCATTCGCGCGAGACGGCGGAGGCCGCCTCGATGCTGAACGGCCGCATCGTCGACGCCTACAGCAATATCCAGACCCTGAAGCTTTTCGGTCGCGATGACGAGAACGACCGCTATATGCGGCGTGGCTTCGAAATCTATCAGGACAGCCTGCTGCGCTTCACCCGGTTCATTACCGGCGTGCGGGCTTCGATGGCGCTTCTGTCGGGCATCATGATCGTCAGCATGACGGCGCTCAGCGTTCATCTGTGGCTGATGGGCTCCATCAGCGCCGGGGCGGTCGCCTTTACGCTGGCGCTGGTGCTGCGACTGAACTTCCTGCTCAGCCGCATGATGGTGCAGTTCAACGGCATCATGCGCAATATCGGCACCGTGCAGAATGCGGCCGAGACGATTTCCAAGCCGATCGCCCTTGTCGACAAGGCAGGCGCGAGGCAGCTGACCGTCACCAACCCCGGCGTCCGCTTCGATAATGTCTCCTTTCGCTATGGACGCGGGCTGTCGGTTATCGAAAACCTGTCGCTGACGATCAAGCCAGGCGAAAAAGTCGGGCTGGTGGGCCGCTCCGGTGCCGGCAAGACAACGCTGATCAACCTGCTGCTACGCTTCTACGACATCCAGAGCGGGCAGATTCTGATCGACGGGCAGGACATTGCCGAGGTGACGCAGGAATCGCTACGCGCCCATATCGGCGTCGTCAGCCAGGATACCTCGCTGCTGCACCGCTCGATCCGCGACAACATTCTCTTCGGCCGTTCCGACGCCGACGAGCGCCAGCTCATCGACGCGGCCAGGCGCGCCGAGGCGCTCGACTTCATCAACCGGCTGGAAGATCTCCATGGCCGCAAGGGTTTTGACGCCCATGTCGGCGAACGTGGCGTGAAGCTTTCCGGCGGTCAGCGGCAGCGCATCGCCATCGCCCGCGTCATGCTGAAGGATGCCCCGATCCTCGTTCTCGACGAGGCCACCTCGGCGCTCGATTCGGAAGTCGAGGCCGCCATCCAGTCCAATCTCGACAGACTGATGCACGGCAAGACCGTGCTTGCCATCGCCCACCGCCTCTCGACCATCGCCGCGCTCGACCGGCTCGTCGTGATGGAAGAGGGCAGGATCGTCGAGGATGGCACGCATCAGGAGCTCATCGCGCGCGGCGGGCTCTATGCCGATCTCTGGGCGCGGCAATCCGGCGGCTTTCTGGCGCAAGACGCGGCTGCGGAATAGGGCCGCCCGGCCTGGCTACCGACCGGCTACGTGCTGTCGGCCCGGAAATCGATTCTCCCCCGATACGGCGGCGGCCTGATGCAAACGCTTGATGTGTTGCGCATTTCACGCGGAAAAGCAGTTTGTAAACATCGGCTTCTGTTTTCCCGCGACATTGTGGCCCACCTCTCCGGCTGGAGGCTGGACATGGATTGCGATCAAGCTTAGAACGCGGCGGATTGCCGGGGAATCTGCGTCTTTTTGAGGGCGCCGGATTTTGCCCGGCCGAGGGGCATGGGGAGGGAAAGATGAAAGTTTTGCCCAATTTGCGCTCCGACTTATTGATTTGGCGCTGTTCTTTCGCTCAACTGCACGTGAGGGCGCGGATCAACGCTGGGGACAGTGCGGTTTCCGCATAATTGCGTGAGAGGATGGTTTAGCCGTGAGCGAACACGACACAACAACCGAAACCCTGGGCGAGCCCACTCGCCGCGACTTCCTGTACCTGACCACGGGTATGGCGGGCGTCGTCGGCGCGGCTGCGGTCGCCTGGCCGTTTATCGACCAGATGCGGCCGGACGCTTCGACGCTGGCGCTCGCCTCGATCGAAGTCGACGTATCGAGCCTGCAGCCCGGCATGTCGCTGACGGCCAAGTGGCGCGGCAAGCCGGTGTTCATCCGCAACCGTACCGACAAGGAAGTCGAGGAAGCCAACGCCGTTGCGCTTTCCGACCTCAAGGATCCGGTCGCGCGCAACGCCAACCTTCCTGCGGACGCCCAGGCGACCGATCTTGACCGCTCCGCCGGCAAGGACAAGGAAAACTGGATCGTGATGATCGGCTCTTGCACCCATCTGGGTTGCGTACCGCTCGGCCAGGCCGGCGATTTCGGCGGGTGGTTCTGTCCCTGTCATGGGTCCCACTACGATACGGCCGGCCGTATTCGTAAGGGGCCCGCACCGATGAACCTCGCCGTTCCGACCTTTGCGTTCACATCCGACACAGTCATCAAGATCGGTTGAGGGGAATACTGATTATGAGTGGTGATCATTCAACCTATATGCCGACGACCGGAATCGAGAAGTGGGTCGATTCCCGTCTGCCGCTGCCACGGCTCATCCATGACAGCTTCATTTCATATCCGGTTCCGCGGAACCTGAACTATGCCTACACCTTCGGCGCCATGCTGTCAGTCATGCTGGTCATCCAGATTCTGACCGGCGTGGTTCTGGCCATGCATTATGCCGCCGAAACCACCGTTGCGTTCAACTCGGTCGAAAAGATCATGCGTGACGTCAACCATGGTTGGCTGCTGCGCTACATGCACGCCAACGGCGCGTCGTTCTTCTTCATCGCCGTCTACCTGCACATCGCCCGCGGTCTCTACTACGGCTCCTACAAGGCTCCACGCGAAATCCTCTGGATCCTCGGCGTCGTCATCTATCTCCTGATGATGGCGGCCGGCTTCATGGGCTACGTTCTGCCCTGGGGCCAGATGTCCTTCTGGGGCGCAACCGTCATCACCGGCTTCTTCTCGGCATTTCCGTGGGTCGGCGAGTGGATTCAGCAGTTCCTGCTCGGCGGCTTCGCCGTCGACAACCCGACGCTGAACCGCTTCTTCGCCCTGCACTACCTGCTGCCCTTCATGATCGCCGGCGTCGTCGTCCTGCACGTCTGGGCACTGCATGTCGTCGGCCAGACCAACCCGACCGGCGTGGAAGTCAAGACCAAGACCGATACCGTTGCGTTTACGCCCTATGCGACGCTGAAGGATGCGCTCGGCGTCTCCGTCTTCCTGCTGGTTTACGCCTGGTTCGTCTTCTACATGCCGAACTTCCTCGGCCATCCGGACAACTACATCCCGGCGGACGCGCTGAAGACTCCGGCACATATCGTTCCGGAATGGTACTACCTGCCGTTCTACGCGATGCTGCGCGCCATCACCTTCAATGTCGGCCCGATCGACTCGAAGCTGGGCGGCGTTCTGGTGATGTTCGGTGCGATCATCGTCCTGTTCTTCCTGCCCTGGCTCGATACGTCCAAGGTTCGCTCGGCGGTCTATCGTCCCTGGTACAAGATGTTCTTCTGGCTGTTCGTCGCCAACGCCATCCTCCTGGGCTGGCTGGGCTCGCGTCCGGCTGAAGGCGCCTACGTCATCATGTCCCAGCTCGGTACGCTCTATTACTTCGGCTTCTTCCTGGTGATCATGCCGGTCCTCGGTCTCATCGAGACACCGAAGCGCATCCCCAACTCCATCACCGAAGCGGTGCTGGAAAAGCAGGCTGCGAAGAAAAAGCCTGTGGCTGCGTGATGTCGAGAGCGAAGATTAAGGAACCCAAGACAATGAAAAAGCTTGTTACAGGCATTCTTTCGCTCGCCGTCGTCGCCGGTCTCGGTGCTGGCATGGTGTTCGCCGAAGAAGCTGCCGGCGAACACAAGGAAGGTGCTGCTGCCGAAGAGCATGGCGGCACCCCGCACTTCCCGATCCACAAGCCTGCACAGGAAAAGTGGTCCTTCGCCGGTCCCTTCGGTCATTATGACAAGGGCCAGTTGCAGCGCGGCCTGAAGGTCTATGCCGAAGTCTGTTCCGCCTGCCATTCGATGAACCTCGTGGCGTTCCGCACGCTTGGGGATCTGGGCTACTCGGAAGCGCAGGTGAAAGCCTTTGCGGCCAACTACGAAGTGCAGGACGGCCCGAATGCCGACGGCGAGATGTTCACCCGCAAGGCCTTGCCTTCGGATCACTTTCCGTCGCCGTTCCCGAACAAGGAAGCGGCCGCCGCCGCCAACAACGGGGCTGCTCCGCCGGACTTTTCGCTGATCGCCAAGGCGCGCGGCGTCGAGCGCGGCTTCCCGCAGTTCATCATCGACATGATCCCGATCATCGGCGGTTATCAGGAAGGCGGCCCGGATTATATCCACGCGCTGCTGACCGGCTACCAGGATCCGCCGGAAGGCGTCGAAGTCGCCGAGGGCACCCACTACAACCCGTATTTCGCCAATGCCGCGGCGCTCGCCATGGCAAAGCCGATCTCGGATGATCAGGTGACCTATGACGACGGCGCGCCGCAGACGGTCGAGCAGTATTCGCACGACGTCGCAGCCTTCCTGATGTGGGCCGCCGAGCCGCATCTCGAAGAACGCAAGCGCACCGGCTTCATGGTCATGATATTCCTCCTGATCTTCACCGGTCTGGTTTATCTGACGAAGAAGTCGGTCTACGCCAACAAGGAACACTGAGTTCCGCGTGCCGGACCAGGACGAAAAAAGGCGACCTTCGGGCCGCCTTTTTTCGTCTGATGGTTCTTGCCAGCGGGGCTCGAAATCTCTCCCTCCGTCATGCTCGGCACAAGACCGAGCATGAGGCGAGGGCGAGATGGCCTTTCGCGGTCCGTCCATCAGCCATCGACATCGAGCACCGCCAGAATGCGTCGCTGAACCTCCGCATCCTGCCTGCGGACGGCATCCATCAGACGGTTCAGCCGGCTGCGCAGGCCGTGGACCTGATCGAGAAGCTGCATGGCGACATCGACGCCGTCGTCATTGATGCCCATCGGGCCTACAAGATCCCGGATGAGCCGGGCGCGGGCAAGCTCCGCCTCGTCGAAATCGGGATGACCCGACGCTTGCGGCGGCACCAGCCAGCGGCGCTCGATCCAGACTTTCAACACGGATGTTTCGATTTCAAGCCGTTCGCAGAATTCGAGATCGTTCATTGGCCGCCTCCCATCGTCCTGCGCGGGTCGTCGCTCCGGTCCTTTGCCCATTCTTCGATGAAACTCATGAGATCAGCATCAGGTTCGCTCGGAAGAACGATCTTCAGCGTTACATAGGCGTCTCCGTGGCCGCCGCCGCGTTTGTGCAGGCCCTTGCCCTTGAGGCGCAGCGTCTTGCCGCTGCTGGAGTTCGGCGCGATCGTGACATTGACCGCGCCGTCGAGGGTCGGAACCTTGATCTTGGCGCCAAGCACGGCTTCGCTCAGCGAGACAGGAACGTCGTAGCGAACGTCATCTCCATCAGGCTTGAACAGCGCGTGCGGGCGGATATGGATTTCGATCAGCGCATCGCCGGCAGGGCCGTTACCGTAACCGGGGCTGCCTTTGCCACGCAGTCGCAACGTCTGTCCGTCGCGAGTGCCGGCGGGGATGTTCAGATCGAGCGAGCCGCCTTCGGGAAGCGTGATCTGTCGCTTGGCGCCGTTGACGGCATCGAGCAGATCGACATCCATCGAGAAATGTAGGTCGCGACCGCGCATCGGTCCCTGGCTCTGGCCATGACCTCGCTGGGAGAAGAAATTCGAAAAGATGTCTTCGGCGCCGCCGAAGTCGCCGAAATCGGCAAAGCCGCCAGCGTGTTCGTAGCGTCGGGCGGTTTCGGCATTATCGGCGTAATCGCGATAGAAATGGCGCGGTGCGGTTTCAACGCCGCTCTCGTCGATCTCGCCCCGGTCGTAGCGTCCGCGTTTTTCCTCGTCTTCGAGGAGGGCATAGGCCGAGGAGGCAGCCTTGAACTGCTCTTCGGCGGCCTTGTCGCCCGGGTTCAGGTCGGGGTGGTATTTCTTCGCGAGCTTGCGGTAGGCGCTTTGTATTTCTTTCTGGGAGGCATCGCGTTTGACGCCCAGAACGTCATAGAGATTGCGGCTCATTCAGTCTCCCTCAGGCGGATTTCGGTGAAAAACGGCGCCGCGGGAGTGTCTTGATTGCGACGTCGCATTTCCCCTCAAGATGGTAGCGGCGGGGCCGCAGTACAAGGATAGGGCGGCTTCGAATTTTTCACAGGCCGGCCTTTCACGGTGCGGCCTGCCGGTTCTGCCGGTCGAGGGCGGCGACGAGCGACAGGGTCAGGTCGGTGACCGGCGTGGCGACCCCGGCGAGGCGGCCGAGCGCGGGGACGATGGCGACGATCGGCTCGATTTCCAGCGGCTTTCCGGCGAGAAGATCCTGCAGCATCGAGGTTTTCACCGGACCGATGGCCTGGGCCTGCTGCAGCCGCTGCTCGACGGAGATATCGATCCGCGCGCCCAGGGCTTCGCCGACGGTCTGCACCTCCAGCATGATCCGGCCGATCATCTCCCTCAGCCCGGCATCGGCCATGATGTCCTGCATCGGCAGACGGGTGAGGGCGCTGATGGGGTTGAAGGAGGTATTGCCCATCAGCTTGCTCCAGATGTCGTCGCGGATGCGGGTCGAGATCCGCGCCTCCAGCCCGCCGCGGGCAAAGAGGCTGGCGGCCGCCTCGATATCCGGCGTTACCGCGCCGGACGGTTCGCCGAGAATGAAGGAGCCCCTGTTGGTGAGATGGACCGTGCCGGGGGCGGCGATCCTCCCGCCCTGATGGGCCACGCAGCCGATCACGCGTTGCGGGCCGACCAGCTGCCAGAGACGTCCGCCGGGATCGAGGCTTTCGAGCTGGCGTCCCGCATGCCCGCTTTGCGTATCGCCGGAGAAATACCACCAGGGGATGCCGTTCAGGATCATCAGGACACGAGTTCCGTCCTTCAGGAGCTGCGCCATTCCGGGCGCGGCATCGGCAAGCTGATGGCCTTTCAGGCCGGTGACGATCAGATCCTGAGGTGGAAGCGTGCGGGGATCGTCGGTTGCGGTCACGCGAACGATGCGCGGGGTTTCCACGCCGTTTTCGATCAGTGTCAGACCGTTTTCCCGGATCGCGGCAAGGTGGGGACCGCGAGCGATCACGGATACGGTCGTGTCGCCGTGCAGCGCGGAGGCGAGTTTTGCGGCCACGGCGCCACCGAGCGCTCCGGCGCCATAGATGCAGATCGTGCGGTAAGGCGGCATGGGAACTCCGGTTTTCGTCTTCGAGCCGACGGGCTCAGGACGCGACGCATCGCGCCCGGCGAAGATAGATCACGGGTCATGAAGCGCAACGTTTCTTCCGCCGGGGTTTCTTTCGGGCGGCTTCCTCGTACGCTCAGCTCAGCTTTTCTATCGGCCGGCCGATGACCAGCACTTTCTTCAGGTCAGCCCCCATGCTGGAATAGGCCGAGTCCGGCTCCACCCCCAGCGCGTCCAGTGTCTTGGAAAAGAAGCAGCGCACCGTGGCAGCGGCGACGATGTCGAAGATTTCGGCATCCGTCAGGCCGTGTTTCTTCAGGGCGTCGACGTCTGTCTTTTCGATCGAAGCCGCATCGCGCACCACTTTTGCCGCAAACTGCATGATGGCGCGGTCGGTATCGTCTATCGGCGCGGTATCGGCGTTTTCCGCCACGCGCCGCAGGGTTTCGGCGGGAAACCCGTCACGCATCAGAACCGAGCCGTGCGCCAACATGCAATAGGAGCTTTTCAGTTCCTTGGCGGCGGCAAGCGTCACCAGTTCATAGCGCCGCGTATCCATATGAGTCTTGATGGTCGAGAGGAGGGCGCTCCACCGTTCCATCACGTCGGGCCGATGGCCGAAGGCTTTCGTCATGTTTGGCAGATAGCCGTAACCGGCCTCCGCATCGGCATAGATCTTGGCGACTTTTTCGTTGGCGGATGCTTCGGGCATATGGATGAAAGGCATGCTGGCTCCTCCTTGCCAAAAACGGCAGACAGCCGCATGGGCCAGGGTTTGGAACCACGGCGGCTCATCCGCCCGCAATCTCCTGCGCGACGCAGTGTTGCGTCCGCCGATGATAGCATCGATGGGGAGATTTCGCCAGATTTCTGCCGTGCTGCCGGTCTTGCCTTGCGTTGCCGCATCATGCATTAACCGGCTGTTCACCAAGACTGCCGATTGTCTCGCACAGGCTTCGTCATTTATGACGTCACGAGACGAATGCCAAAACTTCGTCGCGATTTGTCCCGATAGAGTTGATATGCAGATCATGACCGTTCCATTCCGGGCCGAAAGCCGGCCGGTGCGCTTGCGTACCCTGTTCCGCAGCTGGGCTGCCGTGCTCGCGGTTGGCGCCGCACTTTCGGGCTGCATGTCCCTCGACGACCTTTCCGAAGCGCCGCCGACGCTCTCTAAAAAAATGGTCGCTGAGATGGCGAAGAAGGGCATGAAGCCGGAAAGCCCTGTGCTGGTGCGCATTTTCAAGCAGGAGAGCGAGCTCGAAGTCTGGAAGATGGACAAGTCGGGGCAATATGCGCTGCTCAAGACCTATCCGATGTGCCGCTGGTCCGGAAAGCTCGGGCCGAAGAGGGCCTCCGGCGACCGGCAGGCGCCGGAAGGGTTCTACCATGTCTCGGCCGGCATGCTGAATCCGAAGTCGCAATATTACGTCTCCTTCAATCTCGGCTATCCGAACCGGCTTGAATCGGCGCTCGGCTATACCGGCGAGGCGCTGATGGTGCATGGCGCCTGCTCGTCTTCCGGCTGCTACGCCATGACCGATCAGGGTGTCGGCGAAATCTATGCTGTCGTTGCCAGGGCGCTTTCGGGCGGGCAGGAGCGTTTCCAGGTCCAGGCCTATCCCTTCCGCATGACGGCCGAGAACATGGCCGAACATCGCGGCGATCCGAGCAGGAGTTTCTGGCGCACGATGTAGGACGGCTATGACAGCTTCGAGGCGACCAAGCGTCAGCCGAAGGTATCTGTCTGCGGCAGCCGCTATGTGTTCAACAAGGAATTCGAGGGCGGCGAGCCGAACGATCCGCTGGCGGTTTGCCCGCCGGTAGCGCGCGAGCTGGAGCCGATGGCCTTTGCCAAGATCAATGCCGAAAACCAGCGGATCGACGCCGCGATGACGGCGGCGCTTCAGACCACGACGACGATGAGCGCCTATCAGGATGGTGGCATGCATCCGAGTTTCCGCGCGCTTTTGAAGCGCGAAGGGGCCAAGAAGCTGGCCGCCAGTATCTCCGGTATCAAATATCCCATCAGCCGTCCGTCAGCGGCCTGGGCTGACCCATTCAACGGGGAATAGACTGGGCTTGCACCTATTTGGGGGGGGGGCTTTAACGGGAGGACGACATGAGCTACCGGTTTGCACTGGATCATTTCGCGCTGCTGGTGCGCGACGTGGAGCGCAGTACGGCATTTTATCGCGATGTCATGGGCTTTTCGCCGATCGAGCGAATTGGCAGCCCCGGCGTGCAATGGCTGGAAATCGGCGGCGGTGACGCCATCCATTTGATCCAGAACGATTTTGGCGCGACGCATGTGACGAAGGATACCCATGTCGCGGTGTCCACGGCCGATTTCGACGCTTTCGTCGGGCATCTCAATGCGATTGGGGTCGAGTTTAACGACTGGCCCGGCAATCCCGGCAAGATCGGCGTTCACCGGAAGGGGTTTCGGCAGATCTATGTGCAGGATCCGGATGGGTATTGGATCGAGATCAACGATCATCGGCCGCCGGCTGGGGCTTGAACAGGGATTTGAGAGCCGGTCTTTCCAAGCCCAGCAAAATCGTCAGCCAGACTCCGTTCAGCTTCTTCAGCACGTCCCCATTCCAGAAGAGGATTGCCCGCAATCCGCTGGATTGAAGAAAAGGAAGCGGTGAAGTCGTAGTATCTCAGTCTGGCAATGAAAGTTTACGTCACCCTGCCAGCTGCAGCGCGATGGGCTTCAACATTGCGCTCGGCCAGTTCAATGCGCAGTTCATCCCGCGTCATATTGCCATGCGCCGCTTCCTCTCCCATAGGAAAATGGAAGAGGAACTCAATCAATTCGGGAATCCCAATCGAGTTAAACACGGCACGTCTTCGCTGCCTAACACAGCATTTCAAACCTTCACCCCTGACGGAGGTTATGATTTGACAGGATGTGGCCACTGCTAGTTCATCCGTAGTCAGCGTCACTTGGCAACCTTCCTGCAAGAAGGTTAACAATTTATGAAGAATGCGCGTTTGCGCGATTCATTCTTCGTTTACCATCCCCTTGCCATCAGGTCAGCATGTTTCGTTTTTCATGTTGACGAGTGAACAAAAATGGAACAAAATAAAAACATAACGGAAAAAGGAGCAATGACATGACTGATTTTCTTCGTGATCTCGCAGCCTTCACCTCCATGATGATGTTCATTGCCAGCTTCTCCATTCTTGTTATGGGCATGTGAAACCGCCGCCGCCCGGTGCGTGCTCTGTCCTGCTGTGGACAATGTTTGCCGGATCCCAAAAAATGCCTTTCTGCTGCATGAAAAGTGGACATTGTCAGTCCGAAGCGGGATATCGTCTTCGCTGACTGGAATCGGGGCGACACATGGCGGACGCGGGAAAAGCGGAGCAGCAGGCGGGCGAGGGCGGCGATCCTCTCTTTGTGCATCTGAGGGTTCATTCGGCCTATTCGCTGCTGGAAGGTGCGCTTCCCCTCAAGAAGATCATCGGCAAGGCTGTCGCGGACGGTCAGCCGGCGATCGGGATTGCCGACACCAACAATCTCTTCGCCGCACTGGAATTTTCCCTGAAGTCTATGGATGACGGGCTGCAGCCTTTGATTGGCTGCCAGTTGTCGATCGACATGGAGGATGAAGGCGAGGGCGACAAGCGCGGCCACGCGCAGCATCTTGTCAAGCTACCGTCGATCGTACTGATCGCGGCGACCGATGCGGGCTATGTAAACCTGGTCGATCTCGTCAGCCGGGCGTATCTCGACGGCGAGAGCGGGCAGGCGGTCAGGATATCTCTGTCCTGGTTGCGTGACGGCGGCGCCAACGGTTTGATCGCCCTGACGGGCGCATCGAGCGGGCCTGTCGACATGGCGCTTCGGTCGGGTAATGCGACCTTGGCCGAGGCGCGGCTGAAGGCGCTTGCCGGCGTTTTTGGCGACAGGCTTTATGTTGAGCTGCAGCGTCACGGGCGCTATGATCGGCGCCATGAAGGCCGGGTGATTGAACTGGCCTACAAGCTGGATTTGCCGTTGGTGGCGACCAACGAGCCCTTTTTCCCGACGCCAGACGACTACGAAGCGCATGATGCGCTGATGGCGGTTGCGCACAACGCCATGGTTTCCGACGACAGCCGGTTCCGGTTGTCTCCCGATCATTATCTGAAAAGCCGAAAGGATATGGCGGCTCTTTTCCAGGATTTGCCCGAGGCGTTGGAAAATTCGGTGGAGATTGCCCGCCGTTGCTCCTTCGTGCTGAAGACGCGGAGTCCCATCCTGCCACGCTTTACGGGCGCCTCCGATGATCCGCAGGAGGCCGAACGGGCGGAGGCGCAGGAGTTGCGCCGTCAGGCGCAGGAAGGCCTGGAGGAGCGCATGGAGAAGCTCGGCCTTTCGGCCGGCTATACCGAGAAGGATTATCGCGAGCGCCTTGAGTTCGAACTTGGCGTTATCGAGCGCATGAAGTTTCCGGGCTACTTCCTGATCGTTGCCGACTTCATCAAATGGGCCAAGCAGCATGATATTCCGGTCGGCCCCGGCCGTGGATCGGGCGCAGGCTCGCTCGTCGCCTATGCTTTGACGATCACCGACGTCGATCCGCTGCGGTTCTCGCTGTTGTTCGAGCGCTTCCTCAATCCAGAACGTGTCTCGATGCCCGACTTCGACATCGATTTCTGCCAGGACCGGCGTGAAGAGGTGATCCGCTACGTACAGCGCAAATACGGGCGCGAGCAGGTGGCCCAGATCATCACCTTCGGTTCGTTGCAGGCGCGCGCGGCGCTGCGCGACGTCGGGCGCGTGCTTGAGATGCCTTATGGTCAGGTCGACAAGATCTGCAAGCTCGTGCCGAACAATCCCGCCAACCCGACGCCTCTTTCCAAGGCGATCGAGGAGGAGCCGCGCTTCCAGGAGGAGGTCGAGAAGGAGCCGGTCATCGGCCGTCTGCTCGACATTGCCCAGAAAATCGAGGGGCTTTATCGCCATGCCTCGACCCATGCTGCCGGTATCGTCATCGGCGACCGGCCGCTGTCGCAGCTGGTGCCGATGTATCGCGATCCGCGCTCGGACATGCCCGTTACCCAGTTCAACATGAAATGGGTGGAGCAGGCCGGCCTCGTGAAGTTCGACTTCCTCGGCCTGAAGACGCTGACCGTCCTGAAGACGGCGGTGGACTTCATCGCCAAACGCAATATTTCCGTCGCGCTCGAGGCCTTGCCGCTGGACGATCCCAAGACTTACGAGATGCTGTCGAACGGCGATACGGTCGGCGTGTTCCAAGTGGAAAGTGCCGGCATGCGCAAGGCGCTGATCGGCATGCGGCCGGACTGCATCGAGGATATCATCGCGCTGGTCGCTCTGTACCGGCCGGGGCCGATGGAGAACATTCCGGTCTATAACGCCCGCAAGCATGGCGAAGAAGAGATCGAATCGATCCACCCGATGATCGATCATCTGCTCAAGGAAACCCAGGGCGTTATCGTTTATCAGGAACAGGTGATGCAGATCGCCCAGGTGCTGTCGGGTTACTCGCTCGGCGAGGCGGATCTTCTGCGCCGCGCCATGGGTAAGAAGATCAAGGAGGAGATGGACAAGCAGCGTACCCGTTTCGTCGATGGCGCCGTCGCCAACGGCGTGTCGAAGCCGCAGTCCGACATGATCTTCGATCTCCTGGCGAAGTTCGCGAATTACGGCTTCAACAAGAGCCACGCGGCTGCTTATGCCATCGTCTCCTACCAGACAGCCTATCTGAAAGCCCATTACCCCGTCGAGTTCCTCGCCGCGTCCATGACGCTCGTCATGTCGAACACCGACAAGATCAACGATTTCCGGCAGGATGCGGCGAGCCTCGGCATCAAGGTCATCGCCCCCTCGGTGCAAACCTCGTTCCGGCGTTTCGAGACCGGCGACAATTGCATCTATTATTCATTGGCGGCCATCAAGGGTGTCGGCGAAGCGGCGGTCGATCACATCGTTGCTGTGCGCGGCGAAACGCCGTTCGAAAATATCGAGGACTTCTGCCTGCGGATCGATCCCAAGCTGTTGAACCGCCGCGTGTTCGAAAGCCTGATCTGCGCCGGCGCCTTCGATTGTTTCGGTCATGACCGCGCCGAACTGGTCGGCGGCATGGACCGGATCCTCGGCCTTGCGCAGCGCGCGCAGGAAAACAAGGTGAGCGGCCAGAGCGATATGTTTGGCGCGGGCTCCGCGACGGGACCGGAAAAGCTCAACCTGCCTGCCTATGCCCCCTGGCTCGCCTCGGAGAAGCTGCACCGGGAGTTCCAGGTTTTGGGTTTCTATCTGTCCGCCCATCC
>JAVBSF010000258.1:0-2640 GCA_031556925.1 Pararhizobium sp. | reverse complement strand
GGCTCGGGCGACGTCGACTGGTCGGGCCTCGCGGCCGATCGCGTCGAGGTGCGTATCTCGGGGTCGAGCGACGTCACCCTGACCGGCTCGGCCGCCGAGCTCTCCATCGAGCTGGAGGGCAGCGGCAACGTCGACGCCGAGCAGCTCGAGGCGCAGGACGTCGCCGTCAATCTCTCCGGGTCGGGAGAGGTGGACGTTTCGGCCGGTGACACTCTGTCCGTCGACCTTTCGGGCAGTGGTCGAGTCACGTACTCCGGCGATCCCAGCACCGATGTGCGGGTGTCGGGGTCGGGGGACGTTGTGCGCCGCTGACTCGGGAAGGAGCGGGCGCTGCGGGCGGCACGGAGAACTGAGAGTCTCCGCGCCGCCCGGTTGGTCTACTCGACGACGATAACCTTCACGTCGTCGACAAACCCCGTATTGTCACCCTCGAACGTCGTGGCGACGAACGAGATGGTGTGCTGGCCCGCCTCGACGGTGAACGAGTCCGTCTGGTGGAACTCGTACTCCCCGCTGTCGTCCGGGGCCGCGTGGCCGATGAGCTGGTCATCGATGAACACGTCGAACTCCTGGAGCCCCCCGAAGTCCGCGCGATTCGCGGAATAGAAGGTGATCGCGTACGTTCCCGCCGGGAAGATGACCGTCTGGTCGATCCGGCTGTTCAGTCCCGAGTCAGTCTTCAAGTAGGCCGTGCGCTCGCCCTCCGGCGCGGGGAACGCCGGGTTGAAAACGCTGTCGTTGTGCTGGATACCGGCGCGAGCGCTGAACGTCCAGCCGTTGACCATCGGCCCGTTCGCCGTGCCGCCCGTCGCCGGGCTCTCGAAGCCGGCGTTGAAGATCGTCACGATCGGCTCCTCGTCGGGAATTTCAGGGTTCACGAAACACCGGTTGTCGCCGCCCGGGTTCGGGTCGCCGCCGAACGAGGCCGCGGTGCACTCGACGCCGTCGGTGAAGGTGCCGAAGCGGAACAGCCCTTCCGAACCGAATGCGACGCTAGCTGCGCCCTCGAACTCGCAGACGCCGCGGTCGGCGTACTGGCAGAACTCGTAGCCGTCGGGCGAATTCTGCACGTCGAGCACCTTGTAGAGACGTGATGTCACGCCGGACGGCTCCAGCCCCGGACCGACCGCAATCGCCCGCAGGTACGTCGTCTGCAGCGGGTTCAGAATGATCTGACCGGTGTAGAGCGTCGACTCCGCGGTGGGGATGCTGCCATCCGTCGTATAGCGGATCTCGGCGTCCGGCGTGTTCGTCGTGATGGTCACGCCCTCGACCGACGGGTATAGACCGGGCTCGAGGCTGAACACCGGAGCATCCGCCACGCCAGGCTGCGGCGCCGGCGTGACGAGCACCTGCGCGACGCCGTAGGCGCCACCCTTCGTGGTGGCGCGGATCGCGACGGTGCGCTCGGTGTCGACGTTCGGTGCCGTGAAGATGCCGTTCCGGTCGACCGACCCGTTGCTCTGGCCGACCACCGACCACGTCAACTTGCCGCTGCCGTCGATGATCGAGGCATCCAGATCAACCTGTCCGCCACCCGCGACGGTCGACTGCGCCGGCGTCATGGCGACCTGCGTGGCGGCCGGTGCCGTCGTGTAGATCGCGAACGTGTGCGCGCCGCCGATCTCGGCGTCGGTGAACGCCGACTTCTTCGGCTTGAACTGCCCACTCGACGCGGGGAGCAGCGCGTTCAGTTCGGGCTGCGCGAGCGAGTCGTCGAACACGAATCGGTTGAAGCGGTCGTTGGTCTTGCCGCCGGTGAACTGCACCGTGACGTCCTTCGGGCGCCCCTCGGCCGTCTCCACCAGCACCGTGAGCTCGCCGTCGGCATCGCGGAACGCCGTCGCGCGCACGTCGTCGTCCGACACTTCGGTGCCCAGCACCGTGCTGTGCTCGGGGATGTAGCGCATGAGCAGGCCCGCCTCGTAGAAGGCGGCGGTGGGCTTCAGCCCGAGCACCAGCGAGTCCCACATGTTGAATGAGCCGTTGGTGTCACCGCGCGGGTCGTCGGTCATGACGCCGTTGAGCTGCCACACGAGGTTCGAGTGCACGCCGCTGTTGGCGCTGCGGATGATGTAGTTCGGGTAACCCGTCTCCCACACGCTCGTGCCCGGGTTCGTCCACCCCATCTCCGACAGGTTCAGCGGGGCGTCGCCGATCGAGGCCCGGCGCTGGTCGATCGCCTGGCTCATGAAGTCGTACGACTCGCCGTAGAGGTGAAAGGAGTACTGGTCGAAGACGTCGCTCGCGTTCTCGGCCATGTACTTGGTCCAGTCGGGGGCGTTGACCTCTTCGGGGCCCCAGATCTGCACCTGGTCACGTAGCCCGTCAGCCTGCAGCTGTTCGTGCACCTTTCGCGCCATCTCGGCGTAGTACGCCTTCTGGTCCGCCGGACCCTCGAAGTCCCAGCTGCCGTTGGGCTCGTTGTAGAACGTCAGGTAGTCGATGTTGTCGTAGCCGCGCGCGTTGATCAGTTCGTTCAGCAGGGCGGACGCCGAGTGCCCGTACGCGACCAGGTCGCCGGGGGCGCTCTCATAGGGCTTCTGCACGCCCGGGTAGAGGAACCAGTCGTGCACGCGCTCGCCGACCTTCCACCCGAAGTTCAGCAGCACCTCGGTGCCGGCCTGCTCGAAGGCGTCG
>JAVBSF010000464.1:0-15704 GCA_031556925.1 Pararhizobium sp. | reverse complement strand
CGCTCGTGCACATGAGGCGGTGGACCGCCGCCGGGCGCCACGAAGGCTTCGAGCATGCCGAGGCTGCCGCCGGTATTGGCGGCCATGATGCGAATGATATGCGGCCCGAAAGCCATGGCGGGTGTTCCGTGGCTCGGGGGTGAAACGGCTGCATGTTTGAAGGGTTTCATTCTCGTCTCCTGATGGTGGCCGGAACCGGCCGTTGATCGGGCGCTTGCCCTTTCGGGAGACAATCTGCGTCAGCCGCTTTCGATCGCGTGTTCCGCCGGTGACTATCCGGCTGAGGGTGAGCGGCTATGCCGTGCGAGGCTGCGCGCGCCGCGATAGCCGCGGTGGTTTCTTCGTGTTAGGACCGGAGGCAGCCGCGACGAAAGGACCGACCGGATGACCGAAACCGACACCAATTCCCTTCCCGAGCGCAAGCGCGGCTCCGGTGCCAAGATGGTGTATGACCTGCTGCGCGACGAGATTCTCGATCTTGTGCTGGCGCCGGGAAGTCCGGTCGACGAGGTGCAGCTGGCCGAACGCTTCAAGATGTCGCGTACTCCGATCCGCGAGGCGCTGGTGCGGCTGGCCGGCGAGGGGCTTATCGACACGTTGCCGAACCGCTCGACCATGGTGTCGAGCATCGATTTCCTCAACATGCACAATTTCTTCGACGCGCTGGTTCTGATGTACCGCGTCACCACCCGGCTTGCGGCGCAGTATCATCGTGCGGAGGATCTCGAGATCATCAGGGCGCATCAGGCGCGTTTTCGCGCGGCCGCCGAAGCGCAGGATGCGCTGGCGATGATCGCAACGAATGCCGAGCTTCATGCGGCCATCGCCGAAGCCGGACGAAACCCCTATTTCATCAGCCTGTTCAACCGTGTCCTCGATGATGGAAGGCGTATCCTGCGGCTCTACTACCAGTCCTATGGCGACCGCCTGCCGCCGCAATATGTCGATGAGCACGAGGACATGATCGCCGCCATCGCCGCGCGGGATGTGGAGGCAGCGGACCGGCTTGCCAGGCAGCATGCCGAGCAGATCGTGCACCAGATCCAGACACTTTTTACCCGAAATGACCGGCTGGACGTGTCGCTCTAAATTTTTGTCGATTTCTTGTCGACAAATAAAATACAAGGCGCTATATTGATCTCAATAGAGGTGCATATGGCATGTCCGGTGATGTGCTGATGATGGCACCTGAAGAGGAGCGCGATATGAAGGCGAAGATTTTTTCCGGCGTCATCCCGGCCCTGATGACCCCCTGCAAGGCAGACCGCAGCCCTGACTTCGATGCGCTGGTGCGCAAGGGCAGGGAGCTGATCGCCGACGGCATGTCGGCCGTCGTCTATTGCGGCTCCATGGGTGACTGGCCGCTCTTGACCGATGCCCAGCGCATGGAAGGCGTCGAGCGGCTGGTGAAGGCCGGCATCCCGGTGATCGTCGGCACGGGTGCCGTCAACACGGCCTCGGCCGCTGCCCATGCCGCCCATGCCCAGAAGGTTGGTGCGCAGGGCTTGATGGTCATTCCGCGCGTGCTTTCCCGTGGCTCCGTGATCGGTGCCCAGAAAAACCATTTCAAGGCGATCCTTTCAGCAGCGCCCGACTTGCCGGCGGTTATCTACAACAGCCCCTATTACGGCTTCGCGACCCGCGCCGACCTGTTCTTCGCACTTCGCGCCGAACATTCGAACCTTGTCGGCTTCAAGGAGTTCGGCGGCCCGGCCGACATGCGCTATGCGGCCGAAAACATCACCAGCCGCGATGACGGCGTATCCCTGATGATCGGCGTCGATACTGCCGTCTTCCACGGTTTCGTCAATTGCGGCGCGACCGGCGCCATTACCGGCATCGGCAATGTGCTGCCGAAGGAAGTGATCCACCTGTGCAATCTGTCGCAGGCCGCCGCGGTGGGCGACGTCGATGCGCGCCAGCGGGCGCTGGAGCTGGAAGCGGCGCTCGCCGTGCTTTCCTCCTTCGACGAAGGTCCGGATCTCGTGCTGTTCTTCAAGCACATGATGGTTTTGAAAGGCGACGCCGAATACACGCTGCACTTCAACGCGGATGACGTTCTGACCGATAGCCAGCGCGGCTATGTCGAAACGCAGTTCAAGCTGTTCAACAGCTGGTATGCCGAGTGGAGCAAGCTTCCGGGTGCGGTGGCCAAGTACAAGGCCTGAGCGGCAAGACTTAACTCCAAACCCCCAGATGAAAAGGAAAGGGCCTCTTGTGAGGCCCTTTCTGCGTTTGGCTTTCGTTTGCGTGACACTCAGGCGATGGAATCGAGGCCCAGTTCCTCCAGTCGGTCGAGCTGCTTGATCTCGTCCGCGGTCAGCGTGATGCCGGCCTCCTTTGAGATGGCGCGGGCGGCGTAGCGGCGCTGGGACGGCAAACGCGCACCCTGTCCGGCGATTGCCTCGAACAGCAGTTCGGCGCGGGCAAAGGGATCGCCGCTGCGGCCGGCGGCAAAGGCCATTGGCGAAAAGGCGAGGATGAGTTCGCCATGGCGGGGGGCAAGCGTCGTCGTCCCGAGATAATCGAGCACTTCGGGACTCGTCAGATCACCGATCATGATGCCGGCCAGAAGTTCGATCATGGTGGAGATGGCTGAGCCCTTATGGCCGCCGAAGGGCAGCATCGCGCCGGCCAGGGCAGCCTCGGGCTCGGTCGTCGGCTGCCCATCCGCATCGATCGCCCATCCTTCCGGCAGCTTCTTTCCGGCGCGGCGATGCAGTTCGATCTCACCGCGGGCGGCGACCGATGTGGCGAAGTCGAAAACATAGGGCGTGCCCGAGCGTGGCCAGCCGAAGGCAAAGGGATTGGTGCCGAGCAGCGGCTTCGTGCCGCCCGTCGGCGCAACCGTGGCATAGCTCGGGCACATGACGAGAGCCGCAAGGCCGAGATCCGTGACGGCCTCGACTTCAGGCCACAGCGCGGAGAAATGGGTGCAGTCGTTGATGACGAGCGCGGCAAGGCCATGAGCGCGCGCCTTTTCGGCAAGGCTCGATACGCCGAGTTCAAAGGCGGGGTTGGCAAAGCCGCCCTTGGCGTCCACACGGACGATGGCGGAAGCTTCCTGCACCATCAGCTCCGGCACCGCATGCGGATTGACCTTGCCGGCCTTCACCGTGCGCAGCGCGCCCTCGATGCGGTAGATGCCGTGGGATTTGCAGGCATCGCGTTCGCCTGCGACGATCACGCGCGAAAGCGCCCCGGCCTGAACGGCATTCAGTCCGCTCTTGCGGAAAATGGTCGCGACGCGCTGTTGCAGCGCCTCAATCGTCAATGTGGTGCTCATCATTCTCTCTCAGCTCGCGGCATCGTCATTTGAGGCGATGCATGCACAGCGTATACAAAGAACAGTGCAGGGCAAACCGCCATCTTGGCACGACATTATTCGCCCCCGGCATGGTGAGCGCCGAAAGTCCGGGCTATCTGGCGGGCTTGAAGATCCACTTCACGACAAAATTGCCGTTGCCCTTGCGTTTCGTGACGGTTTTGACTCTGACCGGGCCGCCGAGCGTCTGCTCGGCTTCACCGAAAGCCTGCCGGGCCTCGGCCATTGCCTTGTGATAGGCGCTGTTGTCGCGTTTTGGAGTAGCCGCCATCGCCTGGATGAGAGCGATCATGTCTTCGTCATTGGCGGTCATGGGGCGCTCCTGCTTCATTTCGCAGGTGCTGGCTTACAGCGCAGAGGCGCCTTTCTCAATCCGCGAGGAGAATCAAACGTCTTCGGTATTGTCGAATTGCGAAGTGGCTTCAAGCTGACGAGGGGTGTCCAGGAGGTTTTCGACTGCGCCTATGATTGCTGCCCAGCAGGCTACAGAAAAAAGTACGGCTGCAATCAGCCCACGCATGCGTAACGTCATCAATACGGTCTCGGGTTCAGTTCAAGTGTGGTCAAACTACACACCCGACGGGGCAGAAATAGGTCGAAACCGATCACGATTTCGCTATCCAAGACATTCAAAATTTAACGATTTCGTGTTTTAGCCGATATGTCGGCCGCCTCCGGATCAGAGGCTGAACGCCTCGCGGAAGCGGATGAGCGCCTGCTCGTCATCGCCGGATGGCCAGGCTTCGAGGCCGATCGTGCCGCGATATCCCATCGCCGCCAGCGCGCGGGCGATGGCCGGATAATTGATCTCGCCGGTGCCGGGTTCCATGCGTCCAGGGACGTCCGCGACCTGAATTTCACCGATATGGGGCAGGGCCCTGCGGCAAAGCTCGATCAGGTTCCCTTCGCCGATCTGCGCGTGATAGAGGTCGAGATTGAGCTTCAGGGACGGGCGATCGATGGCCGCGACCAGCGCCAGCGTGTCGGCGGCCTTGGCAAAGGGCGTCTTCGGGTGATCGACCGCTTCGTTGAGGTTTTCCAGCACGAAGGTCACGCCTTCCTCTTCTCCGAGATCAGCGATGCGGTTCAGCGTATCGCGCGCCTTGAGCCACATGGCGCCGGTTACGCCATCGGATTTGACGACGGGCAGGCCCTGTCCGTCGAGGCCGGTGCCATGCAGGTTGAGCCGCGGGCAGCCGAGTTTTTTCGCAACGGCAATGGACTGCCGGGCGGTCGCCAGCAGCTCGTCGGCGCCAGCATCGTCAGCCAGCGTGCCGGCGATATAGCCGGTCATCGAGGAGAAGGTCGCGCCCGATCCGGCCAGCGCGTCGATGTCGTGTTTTGTCCAGTCCCAGAGTTCGACGGCAAAGCCCAGTTCCGTGATGCGCTTTACCCGGTCGAGCACTGGCAGGGATCGGAAGAGCATTTCTGCGCATGCCGCGAGCGTGAAGGGTGAGGTTAAGGTCATGGCCAGTTCCGTTTGAACCGAGGACGCGCGATGAAGGAAGCCTATGGGCGAACGGTCAGTGATGCAAACTGTATTTCATTTCAAAATTGCATGGAATTTTTATTTCATTTTGTGAACGTCCTTCACCGAAATGCGGGACGACGGCCGTCGCCGTCTTGACCGCGCGTTTGCGAATGGTGAGATAGCGCCAAAGTCCACCGGATGCGCAAGCATCGGCGTCATGTATCGTGATCATGCGCTGGAATGTGGGCCTGCCCCATGGAGCGCATGAATGACTGAACCGGCTCGTTTCTCTTTCCGTCAAACGGACGGTTCCGAAGATGAGCGCGGACATGGCTACGCCTATGCCGCGATCACCGATATGAACGGCATTTTTCGCGGAAAGCGGGTTGCTGCCGCCAAGCTCGAAAAGCTTGAAAAGGATGGCATCCGCATGCCGATGTCCTCCATTGGCGTCGACATCTGGGGTACGGATGTGGCCGGCACCAAGCTGACGCTCGAACGCGGCGATCTCGACGGCATCTGCGAGCCGACCGGTAGGGGTATTCTCGATCTTGGCTTTGGCGGCCCCGTGCTGCCGATGTGGATGCGCAAGGAAGAGGGAGAACCCTATTTCGCGGATGGGCGCCACTTGCTTGCCGCCGTGCTCGAGCGTTACAAGGCGGCCGGATTGACGCCGGTCGTGGCGGCCGAGGTGGAGTTCTTTCTGCTCGATCCGGACGAGGCCCATCCTGCGCCGGCCCAGGGAAGCCCCGGAAGTCCGCCGCGGGACATCGACAACATCTATTCGCTGGAGGAACTGGCTGAGGTCGGGCCGTTCCTCGATGACGTCTATGCTACGGCGGCGTCGTGCGGCATCATCGTGGATGCGGCGATTGCCGAGGGCGCGCCCCGCCAGTTCGAATTCAATCTCATGCACCAGCCGGATGCGCTGAAGGCGGCGGAAGATACGCTGTATTTCAAGCATATCATCCGCAACGTCGCCCGCCGTCACGGCTATCTCGCCTGTTTCATGGCCAAGCCCTATCCGGCCTATGCCGGAAACGGATTGCACGTACATTTCTCGATGCTGGACGGCGAGGGGCGCAATGTTTTCGACGATGGCACCGAGCGCGGATCGGACACCATGCTCGCCGCCGTCGCCGGTCTGCTCGACAGCATGGCCGACATGACCCTGGTCTTTGCGCCGCACCTGAATTCCTATCGCCGGCTCTGCCCCGGCGGACTTGCGCCGACCACAGTCGGCTGGGGCTACGAGAACCGCACGGCGGCGCTCAGGATTCCGGCAGGCCCCCATGTCGCGCGCCGCATCGAACATCGGGTGGCCGGTGCCGACGCCAATCCGTTTCTCGTCTTCGCCGCCATTCTGGGCGGCGCGCTGGACGGCATCGTCCGCAAGCTTGCGCCATCCGCGCCGGTCAGCACGAACTCGCACGAGCTGACGCTGCCGACGCTTGCCAAGGACTGGCGAGCGGCGCTGGAACGCTTCGAGACGGCGGAAAGCACCGGCCGTATCCTGCATCCCGAATTCGTGTCCTGCTTTGCTGCCTGCAAGCAACAGGAACAGGACGTGTTTGCCGCCCGCGTCACGGATTTCGAGATATCGACCTATCACGTCAGCGTCTGAACGGACCGGAAAACCCTATGGCCGAGCCCTATTGCAATTCCTATTACGCGGCCACGGCCAATCCGACCGAACCGTTCGGGCGGCTCGACCGGAGCCTCGACGTCGATGTCGCCATCGTCGGGGGCGGTTTTACAGGGGTCGCAACGGCACTGGAACTTGCCGAGAAAGGTGTCTCGGTCGCACTTCTGGAGGCAAACCGGATCGGATGGGGTGCTTCGAGCCGCAATGGCGGGCAGATCACCGGTTCGCTGTCGGGCGATCAGGCGATGCGGCGTCAGTTCCGCCGCGTTCTCGGCGATGACGCGGAGGATTTCGTGTGGAACCTGCGCTGGCGCGGGCATGAGATCATCCGCCGCCGCGTCGAGAAATATGCGATCCGCTGCGACCTGAAATTCGGCCATATGCATGCGGCCTTCAAGCCCTCCCATGTAGCCGAACTGGAGGAAACCTGCCGGGCGGCGATCGAGCACGGCATGGGGGATCAGGTGGAGATGGTGTATGGCGATGCCGTGCGCGCGGTGATCGCTACGGATATCTATGCGGCGGGACTGATCAATCGGCGCAACATGCATGTGCATTCGCTCAATCTGTGTCTGGGTGAAGCGGATGCTGCGCGCGGGCTGGGCGCGAAAATCTTCACCGACACCAGAGTCAGCGATATCCGCCATGGCCAGGGCGTCGCGGGTCGGCGCGCCGAACTGGTGACCGATGGCGGTCGCGTTCGCGCCGACAGAGTGCTGCTGGCCGGCAATGCATCGCATCGGCTCGAGCGTCGCAAGCTTGCCGGCCTGCTCTTCCCTGCCACCCTCGGCATCGTCACCACGGAGCCGCTCTCCGAGGCGATGGCGATGGCCATCAATCCGCAGGATATCGCCGTCTATGACACGCGCTTCGTGCTGGATTACTACCGCCTGACGGCGGATCGCCGGCTGCTGTTCGGCAGCGGCACGAATTATACCGGCCGCGAAACCAGAAACCTTGCCGATGCCCTGCGTCCCGCGATCGAGAAGACATTCCCGCAACTCAAGGGTATCGGTATCGATTTCTCCTGGCAGGGCCAGGACGGGATCACCATCAACCGCATCCCGCAGCTTGGCCGCATCGCCGACAACATCTTCTATGCCCAGGGTTATTCCGGCCACGGCGTCGCCACGTCCCATATCGTCGGCGAGATCATGGCGAATGCCGTGACCGGCGACCCGCGTGAACTGGACGTCTTTGCCAGCGCCTGGCATTGGCGTTTGCCGATTGGCCGGTTTCTCGGCAATCAGGCACTTGCTTTGGGCATGTGGTACTTCCAGCAGCGCGAAAAATATCGCTAGGCATATTCGGCGTCCCGCCGAGGCCGGTCCGCAAGGCCGGCAGCCGTATCCTTGAAAAATCCCTCCGTCAAAGTTGTCCCTATCAGCCTGGGGCAAGCCTGCTCGCGCATGTAGGGCACGCTGCGCGAGAAAGCCGGAGAGTCGATTCCCCTTTTGCCGCGATGGAAACAGCCGGTGACGGTTGCCGTCGCCGGTCGTGGGAAGCCTTCCGGTCTATCGCCACGGCAAGAAATTGCCGGGCGCATGATTGAACCAACGAAATAATACCAAAGGGCTTTGCTTATGACCTCGACCATCCCTTCGCTGAGCGTCAGCCAGATCAGGTCTCTGTCGACGGCGGCAATCGCCGCATGGAGCACGGAAGACATCGCGGCGCTGTCCACGACGCAGGTCAAGGCTCTCTCCTCCAACCAGATCAGCGCGCTGGAAACCGAAGACTTCGCGGCCTTCTCCACGGCGCAGGTGGGAGCGATCGCTCCGGCGGCCATCGTCGGCCTCAGCCTCGACCAGCTGCTTCTTCTGACGACGGACAAGATCGGCAGTCTGGCGACCAGTCAGGTCGCGGCCCTCAAGGCCAGCCAGGTCGGCGCCCTGGATTCCACCCAGATCGAAGCCCTGAATGCGGCGCAGGTGGCGGCGCTCACCTCCTCGCAAATGGCGATGCTGTCGTCCGACGAGATCGTGACCTTCACGGCGGCGGAAATCGCCGCGTTGAAGCCGGCCGCCATCGTGGGCCTTTCTACCGAGAACATCGCCGTTCTGACCACCGAGCAGGCGGCTGCGCTCAGGGCCAATCAGATCGCCGCGCTGAAGACGACGCAGATCGCGGCTCTCACCAACGAGCAGATCGGCGCCCTGACGACGACGCAGGTCGCCGCCCTCACCTCCACCCAGCTCAAGGCGCTTTCCACGGCTGCCATTGCGGCTCTTTCGACGGATCAGATCGCGGCTCTGAACGCGAAGTCGATTCCCGGCCTGACGACGCTGCAGATCGCGGCTCTTTCCACCGCGCAGGCGGAAGCCCTGTCCTCGACGCTTGTCGCCGCCATGACCTCATCCCAGATCGCGGCTCTCGGCGCCGACGATCTTGCCACCTTCTCGACGGCCGATATCGCCGCCATCAATGCCGCGGCAATCGGCGGTCTGTCGGCCAGCAGTATTACGGGTCTTTCTTCCGCCCAGATGGCCGTGCTGAAGACCGTCCAGCTCGCGGCGCTGAAAACGGGGCAGATCGCGGTGCTGACCAGCGGGCAGATTGCCGCCCTCACCACGGCGCAGATCGCCGCCCTGACCTCCACACAGCTCAAGGCGCTGTCGACTGAAAACATCGCGGCCCTGTCGACGGCACAGATCGCGGCCATCAACACGCGTGCGGTGCCCGGTCTCTCGACCACCCAGATCGCAGCCCTCTCGACCGCGCAGGCCGAGGCCCTGACGCCGGTGCTGGTCGGGGCAATGACTGCGGCCCAGCTTGCCGCGCTGAGTTCGGACGATCTCGCCACCTTCTCGACGGCCGATATCGCGGCGATCAGCTCGGCGGCGATTACCGGCCTCACCTCTTCGAGCATCGCGTCGCTCAGCAGCGAAAATCTCGCCGCGCTGAAGGTGAGCCAGATCGCCGCCCTGAAGACGCAGCAGCTTGCGGCCCTGACGACGGCGCAGATTGCGGCGCTGGGCACGGTTCAGGTCGCGGCCCTCAGCTCGATACAGCTGAGGGCGCTTTCCACCGAAAGCATCGCGGCCCTTTCGGGTGATCAGGTCGCCGCCATCAACGCCAAGGCTATCGCAGGCTTCACCTCCGGCCAGATCGATGCGCTGTCCACGGCGCAGGTCGAAGCCCTGAGCTATACACAGGTTGCAAACTTCAGTTCGGCGCAGATCGCGGCGCTTTCGTCCGCCGATCTCGCCACCTTCACCGAAAACGAGATCGCCGCGATCACGGCGACCGCCCTCGGCGGCCTTTCCACGGGCAACGTCGCCGCCCTGAGCTCCGACCATACCGGTGCCCTGAAGACGACGCAGATCGCCGCGTTGAAAACGACGCAGATCGCAGCTCTGACCTCCGCCCAGATCGCGGCCCTCAGCACGGCGCAGATCGCGGCCCTGACCTCGGCGCAGCTTACGGCGCTTTCCAGCAGTGCCATCGCCGCCCTGTCGGCAGACCAGATCGCTGCTCTCAGCACCAAAGCGCTGACCGGCCTGAGCTCGACACAGGTTGCTGCGCTGACGACGGAGCAGGTCGAAGCCCTGACCGCGGCCCAGATCGCACGCTTGACCGCACCCCAGGTCGCGGCGCTCAGCAGCGATGCGCTGGCGACCTTCTCGGAAGACGAGATCGCGGTGTTGAGCGCAGCCGCCGTCGCCGGCCTGTCCACCGATACTGTCGCCGCCCTGACGACAAATCAGATCTCGGCGCTGACGGCGGCGCAGATTGCGGCCTTGAAGACGACGCAGATCGTGGCGCTCACCCCCACCCAGATCGCGGCTCTCGATACGGATCGGATCGCGGCTCTCGGCTCGGCACAGGTCAAGGTGCTGACGACGGATGGTGTCGCGGCGCTGAGTACCGACCAGATCGCAGCCCTGAATACCAAGGCGATTGCCGGCCTGACGACGACGCAGATCGCAGCCCTGACCACCGCGCAGGTCGAGGCCCTGACGACGGCTCAGGTCGGGCTTCTCGGCTCCGCGCAAGTCGCCGCCCTGAGTACGGCAGCTCTTGCCACGTTTTCCGACGATGAAATCGCCGCCATCAGTGCTGCCGCGATCAAGGGGCTTTCGACCGGCAATATCGCGGCCCTGACCCCCGATCAGGTTTCGCTGCTGAAGAACACGCAGATATCGGCGCTGTTGTCGGAGCAGGTCGAGGTTCTTTCTTCGGCCCATATCGCGGCGCTGACGACGGCACAGATCGCTGCTCTTTCGGCAAATCAGGTTTCGGCTCTGGCGACCGGCAGTATTGCAGGCCTGTCGGCCGATCAGATCGCGTCCCTGACAACGGCGGCGATCGGCGGTCTTACGACGGCGCAGCTGGGTGTTCTCTCGACGGCACAGGCGGAAGCCCTGACCTCGACACTGGTGGGTGTTCTCAACTCCAGCCAGATCGCGGCACTGGGCACCGAGGATATCGCGACGTTCTCGACCGACGATATCGCGGCGATCAGCACGTCGGCGCTCGCCGGCCTGTCGTCCGACAATATCGCGGCGCTGACGGCCGAGCAGGTCGCGGCATTGACGTCCGCGCAGCTCGGCGCTCTCTCGTCGACGCAGGCAAGCGCTCTGACCCCGACCCAGATCGCGCGGCTCAGCACCGATCAGATCGCGGCATTGGGCTCGGCCGCGCTTTCCGGCCTGACGCCGGGCAACATCGCCGCTCTCTCCGTCGACCAGATTGCCGCCTTGAGCACCAAGGCGATATCGGGTCTGTCGTCGGCGCAGATCGATGCGCTGTCGACAAACCAGATCGACATCCTTTCCGTCGCGCAGATCGCAGCGATGAGCGCCGCACAGATCGCGGCTCTCGACAATGCCGATCTTGCGACATTTACGGATGAAGAATTCGCGGCGATCAGCACGTCGGCGCTTGCCGGCCTTTCGGCAGATACGATCGTTACGCTGGACCCGGACAAGATCGCGGCGCTGACGTCGAGCCAGATGGCGGTGCTGGGGACGGCCCAGGTTGCCGCGTTGACGACCGGGCAGATTGCAGTGCTCAGCACCGACAAGATCGCGACCCTGAGTTCCGCGCAGATTGCCGCCTTTGCCAGCGGTGGTATCGCCGCCTTCTCGACGGATCAGATCGCGGCGTTGAACACCAAGGCGATTGCCGGGTTGACATCGAGCCAGATCGGCGCGCTTTCGAGCGGTCAGGCCGAAGCCCTGACCTCGACGCAGGTCGCCAGTCTTTCGTCCGCGCAGATTGCCGCGCTGGCGTCCGAAGGGCTTTCCAGGTTTTCGACCGATGACATCGCAGCAATCACAACGGCAGCACTCGCCGGTCTTTCGACCGCCAATGTCGAAGCCCTGAGCTCCGCCCAGCTTGCGGCGCTTGCAACCGGTCAGGTGGCGGTTCTGTCGTCCACCCAGATCGGCGCGCTGACGACGGCGCAGCTTGCCAGCCTTTCGACAACGCAGATCGGGGCGCTGAGCGCCGCCGGGGCGGCTGGTCTGTCGACCGCAACGATCGGCGCGCTGACAACGGATCAGATCGCCGCGTTCGGCACCAAGGCGATCTCCGGTCTGACGACGACGCAGATCAACGCGCTCAGCACCGGTCAGGTGGAAGCACTGACGCCGGCACAGGTTGGTGCGCTCAGCTCGACCCAGCTGGCGGTTCTGGGCACGGACGACATCGCGACCTTCTCGACCGATGATATCGCCGCCATCAGCGCGCCGGCCATCTCCGGTCTCTCCACCGGCAACATGGCAGGGCTCAGCTCAGCTCAGCTTCTTGCTCTCAAAGCCACACAGGTCGCTGCGCTCAACTACAATCAGGTAAAGGCGCTGGCATCCGGTCAGATCGGTGCTTTGACCGCCGAGCAGCTGGGGGCGCTCAACGCCATCCAGCTGGCAGCCTTGGGAACGGCGAACATCCCGGCGTTGTCGACCAGCCAGATCGCGGCCCTGAATGCGAAAGCCATCATCGGCCTGTCGACGGCCCAGGTCGCGGCCATGACACCGGCACAGGTGGAAGCGCTGACGCCGGCGCAGGTTGCCGGCATGACCTCCGCCCAGATCGCGGCGCTGACGACCGAAGGACTTTCGACCTTCTCGACCGATGATATCGCGGCCATCGCGACTTCGGCTCTGGCCGGTCTTTCGACAGGCGATCTCCATCATCTGTCGAGCGCCCAGCTGCAGGCCATAACCTTGAGCCAGATCGAAGCCCTGAACGCCGACCAGATCGCGGCGATCATCTCGACCTATCAGTCCGTCTGATCAACTGTTCTCGAACAGAACGGCCGGGTGCATCCGCGCCCGGCCGTTCTGTTTTGCGATTTCCTCGAGGTGTGATGCAGCCCTCTTCAACGGATGCGGATACCGTCCCGATTGAAAAGGAAGCTGGATGCCGCCGACAATCCGACGGTGAGTTTGTCCCGGTTGCCAACGGCACGGGAATCCTCCCGTTCGATGATGATCCGTTCGTCAGGCGAGACATGGGCGTAGACATAGCTCGTATTGCCGAGATGTTCGGCAACATCGATATCAACCACCATGTCCGTATCGCCTTCACCCGCCGCGCGGAAATGTTCAGGCCGGATGCCGAGGCTCACCTCATCGCCTGCCTTGGCGATCGTTGACGTCGCAGCGAGCTCAAGCTGCACGTCCGGTTGGTTGACGAGCGCGATCCTGACTTTGCCACCCTCTATCGAAACAATCCGCGCCTTCAGGAAATTCATGCGCGGTGAGCCGATGAAGCCGGCGACGAACATATTGTCGGGGTTGTCGTAGAGATCGAGCGGAGCGCCGACCTGCTCGACGATACCGGCGCGCAGTACGACGATCTTGTCGGCGAGCGTCATCGCCTCCACCTGATCGTGTGTCACGTAGATGATCGTCGACTTCAGCGTCTTGTGCAGCTTGGCGATCTCGACGCGCATGTGGACGCGCAGTTCCGCGTCGAGGTTGGACAGCGGTTCGTCGAACAGGAAGACGTCCGGATCGCGCACGATGGCGCGGCCGATGGCGACGCGCTGGCGCTGGCCGCCGGAGAGCGCCTTCGGCTTGCGGTCCATCAGGGGACCGAGCTCGAGGATGCGCGCCGCCTCGTTGACGCGGGCGGCGACCTCATCCCTCGCAACGCCGGCGAAGCGCAGGGCAAAGCCCATGTTCTCGCGCACCGTCATGTGCGGATAGAGCGCGTAGGACTGGAACACCATGGCGATGCCGCGCTTCGATGGATCGACATCGTTCATGACGGTGCCGCCGATGGTCAGTTCGCCGGAGGTGATGTCTTCGAGCCCGGCGATCATCCGCAGAAGCGTCGATTTTCCGCAGCCGGAGGGGCCGACGAAGACGACGAATTCACCGGCGTCGATCTTCAGATCGACGCCCTTGATGATCTCCAGTGCACCAAAGCTCTTGCGTATGTCGGTCAGGCGAACATCGGCCATGGGTCGTGTCTCAGTTGATCGTGAAGGTGACGGTCTGGGTGTCGAAGCGGCGGCTCTTGACGGTCAGCGTGAGCTTGCCGGTTTCGTCGCCCGCCTCGATCCAGAAGCCGGTGGCGCCGCCCTTCAGGGTGTGGTCCGAAGGCCCGATGATGCGGCCAGGCCCTTCCAGGACAAGCGAAACCGGCTCTTCGAAGAAGGGCAGCAGGTTGCCGCACTGGTCGAGCGCGCGCACGACGACGCGGGTTGCATCCTTCTCGCCGCTGCGTAGTGCCGTATCATCGGCGATGACGTCCAGCGTGGTGGGGACCGGATCGGCCGGCATAGTGATCGACTTGACGGCCTTGCCATCGACGAAGCCGGTGATCGTACCTTCGCGCCAGACGCGGCCCCAGGTGCCGAATTCCTCCGGCGTCACCGTGCGCAGGTCGAGAACGACCGGCGGGTGAGGAAGGTGCGGATAGTTTTCCTTGTCCGGATAGATGCGTTTCGGCGCCCACTCGCCGAACTTCACCTCGACATAATCGCAATTGGTCAGCACGATCAGCGGCAGCACACCGCCGATGTTGCGCTCGCCGCGTGCCCAGAAGGTGACCGGCTGCAGCACGACATTCTCTGTCGGCTCGCCCTGTGAGGCGTAGGCATAGGCCGCGAGTTTCGGAATGCGGTACATATCGAGGACGCCGTGATAGCAGATGCGGTCGCCCGAACCGAAGTCCTTGTGGGTGTTGTAGTCGAACATGCACCAGCCGGTGGAGCCGGAAATGTTGCTGTCGCCGGCCACCGCATTGAGGATCAGCAGGTGACGGGTCACATGCTCGGCCTGACGCTGCTCCTGGTCGAAGCGCTTGGTCGGATACATATGGCCGTTATATTCGGTGATCATATAGGGGGTCGGCTTGGTGATGCCGGTCGTTTCCACCCGGTCGCGCAGCACGACGCGGCCGCGATTGTTGCCGGGCATTTCTTCCTGTCCGAGAATGAAGTCGTTCATCGTATAGACGTCTTCAAGCAGTTCGGAATTGGTGATGAAGCGCACGCCGCCGGTCTGGCGGGTCGTGTCGAGTTCGCGGGCGAGACGGTTGGTCTCGGCGTAGAAGGCGTGGTTGTCCTGGCTCTCGTTGATGCGCACGCCCCAGATGATGATCGAGGGATGGTTCCAGTCGCGCTCGATCATGCGGCGGACGTTTGCGATGGATTCCTGCTGCCAGGCCTCGCCGCCGATGTGCTGCCAGCCGGGGATTTCCTCAAAGCAGAGCAGACCGATCTCGTCGCAGCGATCGAGGAACCATTTCGACTGCGGATAGTGCGAGGTGCGCACGATGTTGCAGGCGAGTTCGTGCTTGAGGATATCGGCATCCTTCTCCTGCGCGCGCCGGCCCATGGCATAGCCGGTGTGCGGCCAGGCTTGATGGCGGTTGAGGCCACGCAGCTTGAGCGGATTGCCGTTGAGCAGGAAGCCATCCGGCGTGAACTCAGCGGTGCGGAAGCCGAAGCGCTGGGTGAGCACGTCTTCGCCGTGTGCCGTTTCAAGCTTCAGCGACAGGGCGTAGAGGGCGGGATTGTCGATATCCCAGAGCTCGATGCCGGTGAGATCCGAGAAGGTGAAGAAGGCTTCGTTGCCCTCAACGGAAACCGATGCCGAACCGATGTCGCCGCCACCCTGCTTGCGGATCTTGGCGGCGAGCGTGCCGGAAACGGCAAGGCCTTCCGGATTGGCGAGGAAGACGCGCGCGGTGACGGTTTTCTTGTCGGCCAGCGCATCCGGCGTCTCGATCTTCACATTGGCGATCGAGATCGGGCTTGCGACCTTCAGCCAGACATCGCGGTAGATACCGGCATAGCAGAGATA
>JAVBSF010000390.1:0-8644 GCA_031556925.1 Pararhizobium sp. | reverse complement strand
ATCCCGGCGGCGTGCGCATCGGCACGGCCGAAATCTACAATCAGGTCGAGCAGCTCGACGAGGTGGCGGAAGCGCTGTGCATCGGCCAGGACTGGGATGACGACGTGCGTGTCGTGCTTTTCGTCCGCCTGGCGGCGGGGCAGGTGCTGAGCGAGGATCTGGCCAAGGTCATCCGCACCAAGATCCGCACCGGAGCTTCGCCGCGCCATGTGCCGGCCAAGATCATCGCCGTCTCCGACATTCCGCGCACCAAGTCCGGCAAGATCGTCGAGCTTGCGGTGCGGGAGGTGGTGCATGGCAGGCCGGTGAAAAACAAGGAGGCTCTGGCCAATCCCGAAGCGCTTGATCTCTATGCCGATCTGGCGGAGCTCAAGAGCTGATCCACCCCTGTTTTCGTTAACCTTTTCGGGCCTTGCGCATTAACCACTTCATGAAGCTCGGCCGAAACTGCAAGAACTGACGGGGTATCCGGAAAGGTTTTGTTTACGGATGTCGGGGCATTTTGGTCCCAACTTGAGACGGCCCGATGCAGGGTTTGACTTGCGGCATTTGCCGCGTTGACATGATGTCCTTCCCCTCGAGCTGACGTTTAGCATTCAAACTCAAGGCAGCCTCATGGCTGCCTTTTTTTGTCCGCACAAAAGGCGTCAGCGCGCGCCGTCGAGCGAGCGCGACACGAGGATGACCGGGATCATGCCGGCGATGACGATGATCATGGCCGCGACGGAGGCGTCTTCCACCTTCGCCCGTGACGCCTGCTCGTAGACGAGCGTCGCGAGCGTGTTGAAGTTGAAGGGGCGCAGCATGATCGTTGCCGAAAGCTCTTTCATGGATTCGATGAAGACGAGAAGCGCTGCGGTGAGAATCGCCGGCCGCATCATCGGCACAAGCACGCTCCACAGCGTCTGGCTGCCGTTGCGGCCAAGGGTGCGGGCGGCCATGTCGAGGTGCGGCGAAAGCTTCTGGAACCCCGCCTCGATGGAGCCTTCCGCCATCGTCAGGAACCGCACGGTGCAGGCGTAGATGATGGCAAAGCCGGTTCCCGACAAGAGAAGCCCGGTCGAGATTCCGGCATGGGCGCGCAGGAATGCGTCGAGCCCGTTGTCGAAGCCGGCAAGCGGAAACAGCACGCCGATGGCGAGCACGGTTCCCGGTACCCCGTAGCCGATGGAGGAGAGACGTCCGGTAATGGTGACCAGCCGCGAGCGGCTGCTGCGGGCGGCATAGGCGAGGATGAAGCCGAGGAGGACGGTCAGCAGCGCCGCCGTCGAGGAAACGAGGATGCTGTTGAACAGCGCCTTCAGCAGTCTCGGTTCCAGAAGCTGGCCGAGGCGCTTGACCGCATAGTTGCCGAGCACCAGGAAAGGAACGGCAAAGCCGAAAAGGATCGGCAGGGTGCAGGTAACCACGGCCGTCCACTTGGGCCATCCCGTCAGCTTCAGGCGGATGGCGTCATGAACGGCGGTCGTCGTCTTCTGGCTGGAGAAGCGCTGCCGGCGCCTCGCGGCCCGTTCGACGACCATCAGCCCGACGACGAAAACCAGCATGATGCAGGCGATCTGCGCCGCGCCCGCAAGGCTGCCCCGGTTCAGCCATGTGTCGAAAATGGAGAAGGTAAGCGTCTGCACCCCGAGGAATTCCACCGCGCCGATATCGTTCAGGGTTTCCATGGCCACCAGCGTCAGGCCGACCATGATCGCGGGCCGCGCCATGGGGATCTGCACCTTGAGGAAAACCCGCAAGGGGCTTGCGCCCAACGTGCGCGCCACATCGGCGGTCGCGCGCCCTTGCATCAGAAACATCGAGCGGCAGGCGAGATAGATATAGGGATAGAGCACCGAGCCCAGCACCAGAACCGCGCCACCCAGGGAGCGAATGTCGGGAAACCAGTAGTCGCGGCTGGTCTTGAAGCCGAACGACAACCTGATCAGCGACTGGATCGGCCCGGTGAAGGTGAAAAGCTCGCCGAAAGCATAGGCCGAGAGATAGGCGGGGATCGCCAGCGGCAGCACGAGTGCTGCCGAAAACAGCCGCCTGCCGGGAAAATCGCAGCTCGCCACCAGCCAGGCCGTGCTGATGCCGACGATGCACGTGACGGTTCCCGTCAGCGCCACGAGGAGAAGCGTGCGCGCCGTCGCCCTTGGAATGACGTTGGCCATCAGATGCGGCCAGTCGCTGCCGCCGCCGGAAACCGCCAGCCAGATGATGGCGATAATCGGGATGAGCACGACGGCGCAAGCGAGGATGGCCGCGATGGCGAGCCCCGGATGGCCGCCGGCCATGCCGCGGCTTTTCACCCTGGCTGCTGCCGGGGGCTCCCCGGTGACGATTGAGATATCCTGCCGCACGCGTTTACTGTCTCCGATGTCTGCTCTCTCCTAGCGGATAAAGCAGGGCAGCGAAATCGCTTTCATGGAGACGCGCGGCTTCGTCCCATGCGATAGCCCTGCGACTGTGTCGCGCTCAGTTGGCAAGAACGCGCTGTGGCGGAAAGCTGACTTCCACCAGCGTTCCCTCGTTCGGCATCGAACTGATCGAGAACTGTGCCCGGTTGGCTTCGGCCATCGCCTTGGTGAGCGGCAGGCCGAGGCCGGTGCCGTCGCCGCGCTTGCGGGTTCCGGTGGTGACTTGCCGGAACGGTTTCATCGCCTGTTCAAGCTCCGCGCGGGTCATGCCGATGCCGGTATCGCGGATGCGCAGGACGACGCTGCCATTGGCCTCATAGGCGGTGGAGACGACGATCTGGCCGCCGGCGGGCGTAAAGCGGATGGCGTTGGAAAGAATGTTGAGCGCCATCTGCTTGATCGAGCGGCTGTCGGCGACGACGCTGGGGACTGCGGTCGATAGCGACGTGCGGATGATGACACGCTGGCTGTTGGCCTGCGGCTGCACCAGCGAAACGGCTTCGGATACCGCGTCATTGATCTCGACGGCGGTGAATTCCAGCTCCATCTCGCCCGCCTCGATCTTGGAAATATCGAGCAGATCGTTGACGATATCCAGAACATGGCGCCCGGAGCGGCCGATGTCGCTGGCATATTCGACGTAGCGCGGATTGCCGATCGGACCGAAATGCTCTGACGCCATCATGTCGGAGAAACCGATGATCGCATTGAGCGGCGTGCGGATCTCATGGCTGATACGCGCCAGCGAATCGGTCTTGTGGGCATTGGCGGTTTCGGCGGCGCGCTTGGCGTTGCGCAGTTCTTCTTCGGTGCGCTTCCACTGGGTGATGTCGCGGATGACGGCGCAGTAACCGTTGGACGACGCCAGCCGCCCCATGGTCATGAACAGCGGAATGAAGCCGCCCGACGCCTCGCGGCCGATCACCTCGCGCCCGTCGTTCAGCACGCTTGCGACCCCGTGGCCGGAAAGTCCCGAGAGATAGTCGAGAATCGCCTTCTGGCTTTCATGGGCAAAGAGCGAGGCAAAGGGCTTGCCGCGAATTTCCTCGTCATCATAGTTGAAGAGGGCGCTGGCCGAACGGTTGAGAGAGCGGATCTCGCTGTCGGCGCCGATAATGACGACGCCGTCTGTCGCGGTTTCAAGGATCGACTGCAGTTCCTCGATCTGCATGCGCAGGGCGGCGGTATCCCCGGTTTCGGGCTGCGGCGCTTCTTCGGAAAGCAGCCCGGCCAAGGCGGTGGGAGCCGCCGGCAGCGTCGTGAGCGGCGCAACCGCCAGCATCAGCGCATTCTTCTCCCGCCAGCGGACGGACTGAAGGCGCGCGGTGACGTTCAGCATGCGCCCGTCCTTGCGAAGCAGCACCATCGTACCGGCCGGCAGATCGGCCAGGTCGTCATCGTCGCCGGCAAACAGGGCGTCGATGCCGCCTTCTTCGTTGAGGCCGTCGAGGCTCTGATAGCCGGTCAGCGCAAGAAACTCGGGATTTGCATGATAAAGCAGGTCGCCGCTGTGGATCAGCAGCGCGACAGGCAGGCCGTCGACGATCTCGGGCGTCAGGCCGGCGTCTTCGCTGGTCCTCGACGGTATGGCGGCGATGGGCGCGGCAGGGATGTTTTCGCCCGCATCATCGATGGACGGCTCTTCCTCCGGGGAAGGGATCGATGCCTCGGCATCGCCGCCCATGTCGGCGAAGGCATCGCCTTCCAGCTTCGTATGGGCCGGCTTTTCAAGGCCGCTGAAGGGGTCGAAAGGGCCGGCGGTCTGGTTCGCGCCGTCTGTCGTGGGAGCCTGCTTCTCGACGCTCTCGCCAAGTTGCCGGGCGATCTCGCGGAACGCGGCCTGCTCGCTGCGCGACAAGGTTTCGCCCGCGGTCTTGCGATGGGAATCCAGAACCACGATCTTGTCGCTCGCGCGGCGACCGGAGCTTTCGGCGAGCCACAATGCGGGCTGTTCTCCCTGGAAGGGATCGTCCACCGATTCGGGTCCGTCTTTCCGTGACAAGTCCAGTTCCGCGAAAAGATCGGCATCCGCGGGGCCGGGCTGCGGTTCAGCGGCTGAAAGCGGGGTCTCTGCGAAAGACGCGGACAAGGCGGCGTCATGTTCCGCCGGAGTGTCGTCGCCCTTTTCCGGCAGGGGAGCAAAATCCTGAAGCGCGCCACGGCCGCTCTCGATCGCATCGCCGATGCGGACGATGCCGAAGCCGCGGAAACCGTCGAATTCACGGTTGCGGGAATAGGTGGGCAATGCGGCGAGATCGACCGGCACGATCAGGGCTTCGTTTTCGACAGGCCAGTAGATCGTCTTGCCGGACCAGGTATCCCGACGCTTCAAGAGGTCGATGACCGTGTTGTCCGGGTCCAGGCCGTAATGGGCGGCAAGATCGGCAAAGCTGCGGCCGACGACATCCGCCGCCCGTGGGCCGACCGCGCTGGCGAATTCATCGGATATCTCGCTGAATCGGCCGTTCGCGTCGATCTTCCAGACGAACCGGACGGCGCGTCCGCGAGGGTCGAACCGGAAGCTCTCGCTGGAAGGAGCGGCCGTAGGATCATCCGCGCGAGACGCCATGTGCTGACCGCCGGCGGAGTGCGCATCGTCCGCTTCCGTCTCCGCTTGGCCGATGCCGTCCTCATCCGTTGCCGGATTGGCTTCGATCCGGGCGGTGCTTTCATCCTCTTCCGGCGCCGGTCCGTCTTCCATGGGAGCGTCGGCGGAAGCATGGGGCTCGGCGGCGTCGAAGCCCTCTGCCGTAAAGGCTGCCTCCAAAGGCGTTTCCGGCTCTTCTGCCGAGGATTCGGCAGGGCTTGCCGGTGCGGCGTCCGTGGAGCCGGCGCTTGCGGGAATGAGATCGTCGGCGTCGAAGAGGTCCGGCGCCTCGTCTATATCCTCGATCGATTCGGCGACCGAGGGAATGCCCGGCGCTTCCGCGGGGGCTTCGGTGTTTTCGGCCGCGAAGCGCTCATCCGGATCTAGATTGCCGAGGATGGTCTCGACAGCAAAGACAAGGTGCAGCGGCGGATCGTCGGAAAGCTTGCCGATCGCTGCGGGCAGATAGCCCTTGCCGGTCGCGACCGGCCGTTTGATCAGCCAGTCGGGCGCGCGGGCCGCGGCGGAAACGAGTGTCTGGCAGGTTTGCGGTGCCATCAAGAGGCCCGTAAATCCCTCTGACGCCGCAAGCACGGCGCCATCGGCGTCGAGAACCGCCATATGGGTGTCGGGGTCGTCGAGGCCGGAAATCATGCGTGCGGCCCGCTCGGCCAGCGAGGTGGCGCCGATGCTCGGCGCCGAAAACAGCACGGCGGTCTCGCCCGGCCGCACGGTGATCATTTCCACGGACGCATTCACCGGTATGCTGCGAAAACCGGAGGCAAGGCGCATGACGAATGTCCGCCGGTCGCCACTGCGCGAGAGCTGGCGCGCGGTCGCGGAAAGCTGACGGAAGGCGACGTCGCCGCGTTCTGCGCCAAGATCGAGAAAATCATAAACCGACGCGAAACCGAAAAGGGCCGCGCCCGCGCCGTTCGACCAGAGAATGCTGCCCATGTCCGGGGAAAACAAAGCGGTCGCATCGCCACGGGTAAAATGCTCCCGCACCCGTTCGTGAACGGCGATGTCGATGAAGGGGTAGAATTTTGCGGGCATCAGCGAACCTGTCGGCGGCGCCGTCCTACGGCCGGATTGTTAACACTCTCTTAATAGAATAGCCGCGCCGGGCTGAGGGGTCCAGCATTGAGGAGGAGGCGGGCCGGCTTTCGCCGCGCAAGGTTAACGCGGCAGCCCTGCGAATTGTGCAATGCACAATATATTGCAATGCACAATGAAGTGGATTATATGAGCGTTATCGATTACATTGGATGCCTCATGTGAGGGTCCACACCAAGGAGCGCATGGCATGGCTACCAAGAAGACTGATGACGTATTTTCCCTCAACGCTTTCGACCCCGCAAAGGTCAGCGACGCCTTCCGCGATTTCGCCGAGAAAGGCGCAACCCAGTCCAAAGAAGCCTACGCCAAGATGAAGGCCGCCGCCGAAGACGCGACCAAGACCGTCGAAGCGACGCTCGAAAGCGCCCAGTCCGGCACGGTCGAGCTTGGCCTGAAGGCGATCGACGCGCTGCGCACGAATGCCGAAAGCTCGCTGTCGCACATGGAGGCCCTGCTCGGCGTGAAGTCGCTATCGGAGCTTTTCGAGCTGCAGACCGCTTTCATCCGCAAGCAGGCCGAGCTTGCTGTCGAGCAGGCGAAGTCGATGCAGGAAGCCACCAAGAAGGTTGCTGAAAACGTCGCGAAGCCCGGCAAGGATGCCGCCGAAAAGGCGATGTCGACGTTCAAGAAGTAAGCTCTTCCGCTTGCGGCGCCGGACATCATGAAGGACGCGCGGCGCTGTAATGCTTTTGATCTGCCGCATGATTTCCCCTGAAATCGGTTCTGATCTCGGGAATGACGCGGCAGATGAGCGAAACGGGCCGCCGCCTCAAAAATGGCGGCTCTTTTTTTGCCGAAATGCGAGAGCGGGCAAGAAGAGCGGTCTCTGGCGGGCAAAAGCCTTATCGTGACGGTGCCGTTTTTTTCGCGCACGGGGGCAAGTTAAGGCTTGCAAAAAAAACGGACTGCTCGTATTTGACCTGCGAACGCGCGGTAGCGCTTTCCGGCATGCGGTTGTAGCTCAGTTGGTTAGAGCGCAGGTTTGTGGCACCTGAGGTCGGTGGTTCAACTCCACCCAACCGTACCATTCCGCTAGGAATTATTCTCCCGAAAACTATGGACTGGATGGGCGCCCGCTCCATTTATGTCGCGCATATGGCTTGCCTTCCGGGGGATTTGAAGGCTGTTGAAGGGATGGTCTTCCCGGCTCGTGCAAGATGGCGCGAATGGAATGCGAAAGGGAACCGGCAATGACACCGACACTGTCCACAAGGCCCTTCAAATTCGGATCGTCGCTTACTCTCAAGATCTTCGCGGTTTGTTTTGCCGCAACGCATATCCCGCTGCTGGCGCTGGTCACCTATCTTCTCGCCGGTTTCGAAAGCAACCCGCTGCCGGTGCTCGGCACCGTTCTGGCGGCAACGCTGATCGGCACCGTATTCAGCCTGACGATGGTCTGGATGATGCTGCGGCCGCTTCGCGAGGTCGCTGAAGCGGTCCGGGAATATCGCGCCGCCGGCGTCGTGCCACAACTGTCGAGCAACCGCCGCGATGAAGTCGGGATCGTCACCAACGGCGGTACCAAGCTGATCGCCGATCTCGATGCGACGCTGTCCCAGCTTCGCGTGCAGGCGTCGACCGACGCGCTGACCGGGCTCGGCAACCGCCGCTGGATGAAGGAGGTCGGCACGCTCGAAGTCGTGCGCGCCGCCCGCGAAAACGAAGTGGTCTCGCTCATCGTCTTCGATCTCGATCATTTCAAATCCATCAATGACGAATTTGGTCATGAGACGGGCGACAAAGTGCTGATCGCCGCCGGCGCGGTCATCGAGCAGAACCTTCGCCCCTACGATGCCGCCGCCCGCATCGGTGGCGAGGAATTCTGCGTGATCCTGCCCCGGACGCCGGCGTCGGATGCTGTGGCCATCGCCGAGCGGCTGCGCAAAAGCTTTGCGGCCCAGACCGTGTCGCCGCTCGGGCAGGGGCGGGTCACCGCCAGCTTCGGCGTCTATTGCGGCGATGCCCGCAACCAGACGCTCGAAGACATGATGGCCGCCGCCGACAAGCAGCTTTACGCGGCCAAGAAAGCCGGCCGCAACACGGTCCACTGGGCAACCGCCAATCCGGGAGGCAGCTCCCTGAAAAGCCGGCGCTGATCTGCTAAAGCGTGTCGCGATCTTTCAGATTTGCTCATCCGCTTTCGATCTTTGTTTTGCGCATGTCTTTTCGCAAAACCGCTGCACACTTTTGCGAGACATGCTTTGAAACCCCTGCTTTTGAGGGGGCGGAGCGCCAAAAATGCGCGCGTGCCCCCTCATATCTTAAAGTGATTTGTAAACCTTATATTTACCTCGTGCTGTGCGCTTTTCGCACACGCCACCCCTTATTAGGATTCTGTTGACCCTTGGTCCCTAGGGTCGGGACGTTCGATGTAGAACCGGCACAATGATGCGCCGCCTGACATGATTATGGGGTACAGAGCACATGACGTGCACGAAATTTCTGGCGGTTTCCGCCGGAGCACTCGGCTTCATGCTTATTTTGCTGCCGATGAGTTTGCAGGCCCAGCTCATGCTCAGCTGCGCCGCGCTGG
>JAVBSF010000269.1:0-10944 GCA_031556925.1 Pararhizobium sp. | reverse complement strand
CCCAACCGCGACGGCCGCCTCGGCAACGGCGTCGGCCTCGACACCCCGGCCGGCACGGTCGAGACGCTGAAGGCGATGGCCTCTGCCGGCTATTCGATCGCCGGTATCCCCGAGGATGGCGACGCACTGATGCGCCACCTGATGGCCGGGCCGACCAACGCCGCCGACAGGGAGCGGGACATCCGCGAGACCTATTCCCTCAAGGATTACAAGACGTTCTTCCGTTCGCTTCCCGAGCCGATTCAAGCTGACGTGACCGCGCGCTGGGGCGCTCCGGAAGACGATCCCTTCGTGCTCGGCGATCTCTTCGCCCTGCCGCTGTCGCGCTTTGGCGATACGCTGGTCGGCATCCAGCCGGCCCGCGGTTACAATATCGATCCCAAGGAAACCTATCACGCACCCGATCTCGTGCCGCCCCATGGCTACATCGCCTTCTATGCCTTCCTGCGGGAGAGTTTCGGCGCGGACGCCATCGTCCACATGGGCAAGCACGGTAATCTCGAATGGCTGCCGGGCAAGGCGCTGGCCCTGTCGGAAAGCTGCTACCCGGAAGCGGTCTTCGGGCCGACGCCGCATCTTTATCCCTTTATCGTCAACGATCCCGGCGAGGGAACGCAGGCCAAGCGCCGCACCGCCGCGGTCATCATCGATCACCTGACCCCACCCCTGACGCGCGCCGAAACCTACGGCCCGCTGAAGGATCTGGAGGCGCTGGTCGACGAGTATTACGATGCCTCCGGCGGCGATCCGCGCCGCCTGCGGCTGCTCAGTCGCCAGATTCTCGATCTCGTCCGCGATATCGGGCTCGATGCCGATGCCGGTATTTTTGCCGGTGACGCCGAAGACAAGGCGCTGGAGAAGCTTGACGCCTATCTTTGCGATCTCAAGGAAATGCAGATTCGCGATGGCCTGCACGTCTTCGGCGTTGCGCCGGAGGGGCGGCTTCTGGTGGATCTTGGCGTTGCGCTTGCGCGCGTGCCGCGCGGGCAGGGCGAGGGGCGCGAGCAAAGTCTGCAGCGGGCGATCGCGCTTGATGCATGCCCGCGAAATGGAGATGCCGCCTTCGACCCGCTCGATTGCGCCATGGCATCCTCCTGGACGGGCGAGCGGCATCCGCTGCTTGAGATCGTTTGCGAAGCGCCGTGGCGCACGGCCGGCGATACGGTCGAGCGCATAGAGCTACTGGCGCTGGAACTGGTGAGCGGCGCGATCGAATGCCCTGACGGCTGGGAAAACACGAAACCGGTTCTCGGCGAGGTGCACGAACGCATCCTGCCCTCGATTGCCCGTTGCGGCGCAGCCGAAATAGAGGCGCTGCTGCTGGGGCTCGACGGTCGTTTCGTCGCGCCCGGACCTTCCGGGGCGCCAACGCGGGGACGGCCGGATGTGTTGCCCACAGGCCGCAATTTCTATTCCGTCGACAGCCGCGCCGTGCCGACGCCGGCGGCTTACGAACTCGGCCGCAGATCCGCCGAACTGCTGATCCGTCGCTACCTGCAGGATCACGGCGAATGGCCGACCTCCTTCGGGCTCACTGCCTGGGGCACCTCCAACATGCGCACCGGCGGCGACGATATCGCCCAGGCGCTGGCGCTCATCGGCGCCAGGCCGGTCTGGGATATGATGTCGCGCCGCGTCACCGGGTATGAGATCATTCCGCTCGCCGTGCTCGGCCGGCCGCGTGTGGACGTCACCTTGCGCATATCCGGTTTCTTCCGCGATGCCTTCCCCGAGCAGATCGCCCTGTTCGACAGTGCGGTGCGCGCCATCGGGGCGCTGGAGGAGGACGAAGCCGACAACATGATTGCCGCGCGCATGCGCATTGATACGGCCCGCCTTGTCGAAGGCGGCATGGGCGAGAAAGAGGCGAAACGCCGCGCATCCTACCGCGTCTTCGGCGCGAAGCCCGGTTCCTATGGCGCGGGGCTTCAGGCTTTGATGGACGAGGACGGCTGGCGGGATCGCTCCGATTTCGCCGAGGCCTATCTCACCTGGGGCAGCTACGCCTATGGCGCCGGCGAGGACGGACGTGCCGAGCGTGGCCTTTTCGAAACCCGCCTCGGCTCCATCGAGGCCGTGGTCCAGAACCAGGATAACCGCGAGCACGATCTGCTCGACAGCGACGATTACTACCAGTTCGAAGGTGGCATGAGCGCCGCCGTCGAAAAGCTCGGCGGCAATCGTCCGGCAATCTACCACAACGATCATTCGCGCCCCGAAAAGCCCGTCATCCGCTCTCTGGAGGAAGAGATCGGCCGCGTGCTGCGCGGGCGCGTGGTCAATCCGAAATGGATCGGGGGCGTCATGCGCCACGGCTACAAGGGCGCTTTCGAAATCGCGGCGACGGTCGATTACCTCTTCGCCTTCGCCGCCACCACGGGCGCGGTCCGCAGCCAGCATTTCGAGGCCGTCTATCAGGCCTTCGTCATGGACGAGCGCGTTCGCGCCTTCATGGAAGAGAAGAACCCGGCCGCGTTTCGCGAAATGAGCGCGCGGCTTCTCGCCGCGATCGATCGCGGCTTCTGGTCGCCGCGTTCCAATTCGGCGCGCTTCGATCTGGCGGGCCTGTACGGCGCCGTACCGGAATTGATGAACAGTTGAGGGAGAAGACGATGAGCGACGAACAGGAAACCGGCCCCGAGGTCGTTGATGACGAAGCCCGCCATGCGATGAAAATGGCGAAGAAGAAATCCGCCCGCGACAAGATCATGGCGACGAAGACCGACGAAAAGGGTCTGGTCATCGTCAATACCGGCAAGGGCAAAGGCAAGTCGACCGCCGGTTTCGGCATGATCTTCCGCCACATCGCCCATGGTATGCCCTGCGCTGTTGTGCAGTTTATCAAGGGTGCCTGGGAGACCGGTGAGCGCGACCTGATTGAAAAGCATTTCGGTGATATCTGCCAGTTCTACACGCTGGGCGAAGGCTTTACCTGGGAAACCCAGGACCGTGCCCGCGACGTCGCCATGGCCGAAAAGGCCTGGGCAAAGGCCAAGGAACTCATTCTCGACGAGCGTAACTCGATGGTGCTGCTCGACGAGATCAACATCGCGTTGCGTTACGATTATATCGATGTGGCCGAGATCGTGCGCTTCCTGAGGGAAGAAAAGCCCTACATGACCCATGTCGTGCTGACAGGACGCAATGCCAAGGAGGAACTGATTGAATTCGCCGATCTGGTGACGGAAATGGAACTGATCAAGCACCCCTTCCGCTCCGGCATCAAGGGGCAGAAGGGTGTGGAGTTCTGAAGCGCTCTAGAATCCGAGCCAGATCCGCAGTGGGTGGGCCGGGTCGGCCAGCAGCCGGGCGGCCAGCGCCAGCGAGGTGATCACCAGCAGCGGCTTGATGATCTTCGCGCCCGCTTTCATGGCGAAGCGCGAGCCGGCCTGCGCGCCCGCGAACTGGCCGGCTCCCATGATGATGCCCACCTTCCAGAGCACCACGCCATAGGCGAGGAAGACGGCAAAGGCGCCGATATTCGAGCCGAAGTTCAGGAACTTGGTATGCGCCGTCGCCTTCAGTACCCCGTAGCCGGCAAGCGATACGAAGGCCAGCATGAAGAACGAGCCGGTTCCCGGCCCGAAGACCCCGTCATAGAAGCCGATGGCCGGAACCAGCGTCATCGAAAACACGAAAGGCGTCATCCGGCTATGCTTGTCGATGTCGCCGATGCTCGGCTTGAAGGCGAAGTAGAGCGCGATCGCAACGAGCAGAAAGGGCAGAACCGTCTTCAGCACATCGCCGGGAACCACCGTTGCCAGAAGCGCCCCGAAGGCCGAGCCCAGCGCCGACATGAACACCATCGGCAATTGTCCGCGCAGATTGACATGACCTCCGCGTGCATAGGCGATGCTGGCCGAGCCCGAGCCGAACAGCGATTGCAGCTTGTTGGTGCCGAGTGTTTCCAGCGGCGGAATGCCCGCAAGCAGCATGGCCGGTATGGTGATCATGCCGCCGCCGCCGGCGATGGAATCGATGAAGCCGGCGAGAAAGGCGGCGACAAAGAGAAAGAGGAGGGCGTGATAGGTCAATTCGAGCACGATAGGGGCTGCCGATAACGGAGAAATGGTCTTGTCACGATTGCTTTGGCAGATACTGCGCCAAGATGCAAAGCCAGCCCCTGGCCGCTCCCCGTCGCGCGTGAACATCTCCATGCCGCTGATGCTGCGGGATATGGCGCAATCCGGTTTGACCGGTTCCGGGCGAGCGGGTAGAACCGGAAGAATATGCGATAGCGTCCGTCACGACGGACCGGAGAGATGCCCGATACGGCCGACCTTGAAGGAGGGGCCGGAAACGGGGCTGTCGAGGCGGCCATGGGCAGACGCTTCGCATTGGTTTTTCGTGGGAGCGGGCGAATGGCAGAGCAGAAAAATGTCCGGCAATCGTCGGGGCTTGTGCTTGGCCTCGGCTGTGAACGCGGGGCCGATCCCGCCGAGGTGATCGCGCTTGCCGAACAGGCGCTCGAAACCTGCGGGAAGTCGGCAAAGGACATGACGCTCGTCGCCTCCATAGAGGCACGCGCCGGCGAGCCGGCGATCGTCGACGCCGCCCGTCATTTCGGCGTGCCGCTCCGGCTTTTTTCAGCCCCATCCCTCGAAGCCCTAACCCCGCGCCTTGCCAATCCCTCGGCTCTCGTCTTTGCCTATACGGGTTGCCACGGCGTTGCCGAGGCGGCCGCGCTTGCGGGCGGCGGCGAGACGGCGATATTGCTGGTTCCCAAGCTGAAATCCCGGCAGGCGACGGTCGCTATTGCCGAATCTTTTCAAATGGCTGCGGGAGAATGTTTCGAGATTGAGTCGGCCGCTTCACAGGTTGATTCAACTGGATTGCCCCTTCGCCTGACGACAGGTCTGCCGACCCAGCCACGATTGCTTTCTGGGAGTGTGCTGTGATGCAGGCCATCTTTTCCTCCCTGCCTGTCATCGAAAAGGGGAGTGTCTGGCTCGTCGGCGCAGGCCCCGGCGATCCCGGCCTTCTGACCCTTCATGCCGCCCATGCGCTTTCCCATGCCGACGTCATCGTTCATGACGCCCTTGTCAATGAGGATTGCCTGAAGCTCGCGCGTCCCGGCGCGGTGCTGGAATTCGCGGGAAAGCGGGGCGGCAAGCCGTCGCCGAAGCAGCGCGATATCTCGCTTCGCCTCGTGGAACTGGCGCGGCAGGGCAAGCGGGTGCTGCGGCTCAAGGGCGGCGATCCCTTCGTCTTCGGGCGTGGTGGGGAAGAGGCGTTGACGCTGGTGGAGCACGGTATTTCCTTCCGCATCGTGCCGGGCATTACGGCCGGTATCGGCGGCCTCGCCTATGCCGGCATCCCGGTGACCCATCGCGAGGTCAACCATGCGGTGACCTTCCTCACCGGTCACGATTCGTCGGGCCTCGTGCCGGATAGGATCGATTGGGAAGGCGTGTCGCGGGGATCTCCGGTCATCGTCATGTATATGGCGATGAAGCATATCGGCCAGATCGCCCGCAATCTCATCGTCGCGGGCCGCAAGCCCGACGAACCCGTCGCCTTCGTCTGCAATGCCGCGACGCCCGCGCAGAGGGTGCTGGAAACGACGCTTGCCTCGGCGGAGGCCGATGCGGCGGCCGCGGGCATCGAGCCGCCGGCCATCGTCGTCGTCGGAGAGGTCGTTCGGCTGCGTTCGGCGCTCGACTGGCTGGGGGCGCTTGAAGGCCGCGTTCTGACGGCCAAGGACATTGACGGCCGTTTTCTCAAGGATCCGGCGTGAGCGGCCTGCTTATTGCTGCACCCGCCTCTGGGTCGGGCAAGACCACCGTCACGCTCGGCCTCTTGCGCGCCTTGCGTCGCCGCGGCGTGGCTTTGGCGCCGGGCAAGGCTGGGCCGGATTACATCGATCCCGCCTTCCATGCCGCCGCATCGGGGGAAACATGCCTGAACTACGATCCCTGGGCGATGCGGCCTTCGCTGCTGTTCTCCCAGGCGGGGCAGGCCCAAGGCGGCATGCTCGTTGTCGAGGCGATGATGGGGCTTCACGATGCCGCGATGGACGGGCACGGATCGCCGGCTGACCTTGCGGCAATTCTCAGACTCCCGGTGATCCTCGTGGTCGATTGCGCCCGCATGGCGCAATCCGTGGCGGCGATGGTGCGCGGCTACGCCCTTCACCGCTCCGATATCCGCGTCGCGGGCGTGATCCTCAACAAAGTTGGCAGCGAGCGGCACGCGGCCATGCTGCGCGGTGCTTTGGAAGCAATCGACATGCCGGTCGTGGGCGTCCTGCCACGCGATCCGCAACTGGCCATGCCCGAGCGCCACCTCGGTCTTGTTCAGGCGGGCGAGCATGCGGCTCTCGACAGCTTCATCGAGGGCGCCGCGTCGCTGGTCGAGGCCGGCGTCGATATCGACATGCTGGTCTCCATCGCGGAAACGGCAGGGGAGCATCGTCCTTCAGAGGCTGAAACCATCGCCCCTCTCGGGCAAAAGATCGCCATTGCCCGCGATATCGCCTTCTCCTTCCTTTATCCGCATCTCCTCAATGGCTGGCGGCGGCAGGGCGCGGAGCTTTCGTTCTTTTCGCCGCTGGCGGATGAGGCCCCGGAGGCAGAGGCGGATGCCGTCTATCTTCCCGGCGGTTATCCTGAGCTTCACGCAGGCGTTCTGTCCGCGGCCGGCCGCTTTCGGGCCGGCATGGAGGCAGCGCGCGCGCGCGCGGCGCGGATCTTCGGCGAGTGCGGGGGCTACATGACCCTGGGGGAGGGGCTTGTCGCCGCCGATGGCGGACGTTACGAAATGCTCGGTTTCCTGCCGCTGGAGACCAGCTTTCTGCAGCGCCGCCGCCATCTCGGCTACCGGCGTGCAGAGCCGCTCGACAGCCTGTTCTTCCAAGGGCCTCTGATGACCCATGAATTCCACTACGCCACGATCCTGTCCGAAGGGGCGGCCGATCGTCTCTTCACTGCCACGGATGCCGCAGGCACGGCTCTGGGCGACGTCGGCCTGCGTCGTGGCCGGGTTGCCGGATCGTTCCTGCATCTGATCGACAGGGGGTGGATGTGAACCTGCCGCCCATCATCCACGGCGGCGGCGTCACCGAGGCCGCGCGGCAGTTTGGCGGCGAGCCCTCCGGCTGGCTCGATCTTTCGACCGGCATCAACCCCAATCCCGTGGCCTTGCCCGATATTCCGTTGTCCGCCTGGCATCGCCTGCCGGATCGCCATCTGTTCGACACCGCCAGCGCCGCCGCCCGTGATTATTACGGCTCGGGCTCGATTATGCCGCTCGCGGTTCCGGGAACGCAATCGGTCATCCAGCATCTTCCGCGCCTGCTGTCATCCGGCCGGCGCGCGGCGATCATCGGGCCGACCTATGGCGAATATGGCAGAGTGCTGCGGACAGCCGGTCATCAGGTCGATGAGATCGACGATCCGTCGCTCATCACGGCGGAGCATGGTCTCATCGTCGTCGTCAATCCGAACAACCCGACGGGAAGTGTGGTGGAGGGCGAAGCTCTCACCGCGCTGGCTAAGCGTCTGGATGCGCAGGGCGGCTTCCTGCTCGTGGATGAAGCCTTCGGGGATACGGATCCGGCGCAAAGCGTCGCTGGTCTGGTCGAGAGGCACGAGAACCTGATCGTCTTCCGCTCTTTCGGCAAGTTCTTCGGCCTTGCCGGTTTGCGGCTTGGTTTCGTCATTGCGGCTGACCACATCCTATCTTCTTTTCGCGAATGGCTCGGTCCCTGGGCCGTTTCGGGACCGGCGCTGGTGATCGCGGCCGACCTGATGCGGCGAGATACCTCCGTCATTCGCGTAGCCATAGCGCATCGCAAGCGCGGGCTGGACACCGTTCTGGAGCGTGCCGGTCTTTCGATCCTCGGCGGCACGCCGCTGTTCACACTGGCGGAGCATCCTCGGGCTTTGGAGCTTCACGTTGCGCTTTGCCGCAGGCATGTGCTGACGCGGCGTTTTGACTACGCGCCGAGATGGCTGCGTCTCGGCCTTGCGCCGGATACGGCGGGAGACGAGCGTCTGGCGCGGGCCTTGGCCGAGGCGCTCCACGAGACCGGCGGGCAGGCGGTATGACGCTGCATCTGCTTGTTCTCGCTATGGGCATTGCGCTTGATCGCCTGATCGGCGATCCCGACTGGCTCTGGCGTAAATTTACCCATCCTGTCGTGTTCTTCGGCCGGGCGATCGGCTGGTTCGACAAGACGTTGAACCGCAAACGCTACAGCGATCACGCACGCAGGCTCGCAGGTGCCGCAACCATCCTCTCGCTTCTCGTCGCAAGCCTTCTGTTCGGGCTCGCGATCCATCGTCTGTTTCTGTTGCTTGGTCCTGTCGGCTGGTTGCCGGAGGCGATCACTGTCGCTGTGTTCCTTGCCCATAAGAGCCTGTCGGATCACGTTCTGCAGGTCGCGAAGGGTTTGCGTCAGGAAGGGCTTATCGGCGGCAGGAAGGCCGTTTCGATGATCGTCGGCCGGGATCCGGAGACGCTGGATGAACCGGCCGTCTGCCGCGCGGCCATCGAGAGCCTTGCGGAGAATTTCTCTGATGGCGTCGTTGCTCCGGCTTTCTGGTATGTTCTTCTCGGACTGCCGGGGCTCTTCGCCTACAAGATGCTGAACACCGCCGATTCGATGATCGGTCACAAGAGCCCGAAATATCTGGCTTTCGGCTGGGCCTCCGCCCGGCTCGACGATTTCGCCAATTTGCCCGCCGCGCGGCTTTCGGCTGTGTTGATCGCGGCTGGCGCGTGGTGGCGGTTTGACAGGATACGGGCGAAAAACGCGCTCGAAACAGCCTTGCGCGATCATGGACTGCATCGCTCGCCCAATTCCGGCTGGCCGGAGGCCGCCATGGCCGGTGCGCTCGACATCCAGCTTGCAGGCCCGCGCATTTATGGTGGGGCCGTTGTCGACGAGCCTATGCTCAACGGCGCGGGATCGCCGGCCGCGACCTTGATAGATATCGAGGATGGCGTGCGCGTTTTTGATGGCGCCGGACTAGCCCTTCTGGCGTTGGTCATCGTCTGCGCAGTTGTAGCTGCCGCATTCTAGAAGGTTCGTGATCCTATTCGAGAATTAACGGCTCGTTTTCCATCCGGATTAAGTGTCTGTCATTGCGTATTGTGTATATCATCTGCCTATACTGTTCCATTCGGGGTGAGTTATAGGAGAGGGGTCGGAAATGCGCAGTGTTGTTGTGGCCGCCCTGGCCATTCTGTTCGTTCCTTTTTATTCGCATGCGGCATCCGCCGCCAATCTCGTCGCAAAGATCAGCCTGTCCCAGCAGGAGATGACCGTCAGCCAGAATGGTATTGTCCGTTACCGCTGGAAGGTTTCGACCGCCCGTAAGGGATATGTCACGCCGCAGGGCAGCTGGAGCGCCAAGTGGCTTTCCAAAAACCATCGCTCGCGCAAGTACGACAATGCGCCGATGCCCTATGCCGTTTTCTTCAATGGCGGTTACGCCGTTCACGCAACCTTCGACCTGAAGCGTCTCGGCCGCCCCGCCTCGCATGGCTGCGTGCGCCTGCATCCGGACAATGCCGCCGAGTTCTTCGCCCTGACCCGTCAGGCCGGACTCGACAACACCCGCATCGTCATCGCCCGCTGATATCCCGCGCGTTTGGTCGTTTTGGCAACACCGTTGCCAAAACGGAAACTCTATGCTTGCAACCCCATTGGCTTTTGCGCGTCATTTACCTATAGGTTCGCCCAACACGAATACGAAAGAGGTTATGGGCGTGACAGCTACATTCGACAAGGTTGCCGACATCATCGCAGAGACCAGCGAGATCGATCGCGAGACGATCACGCCCGAAAGCCATACGATCGACGATCTCGGCATCGACAGCCTCGATTTCCTCGACATCGTTTTTGCGATCGACAAGGAATTCGGCATCAAGATCCCGCTGGAGCAGTGGACCCAGGAAGTCAACGAAGGCAAGGCCTCGACCGAGGAATACTTCGTCCTGAAGAACCTCTGTGCCAAGATCGACGATCTGCGCGCCGCCAAGGGCTGATACCGTCAACGGTCTGCTTCGGCAGTTCCATGCCGTCTGTCGCGTCTTACGCTTGACAGGCGGCATTTGCGTTTTTACTTGACGACAAATGATCGCGCCTCACGCGCGCCAGTTTTGTTTTAAAAAGCTGTCGTCGGCCGGACCCGCAGTGGGTGCGGCATCCATCAAGTTGGACCTAGATGCTTCTTGAATATTTCCAGATGATCGACCGCGTCGAGACGGTCGATCTTTCGGCCCGCACCTTGACCGCCCGTTCGGTCGTGCCGGCCGCGAGCCCGGTTTTCGAAGGCCATTTTCCCGGCTATCCCATCGTTCCCGGCGTGCTCCTGATCGAGACCATGGCGCAGGCCTGCGGCTTTCTCGTGCTCGCCGCCACCGATTTCGCCGCCATGCCGCTCTTGATGTCCGTGGACAGCGCCAAGATGCGCACCTTCGTCGAGCCTGAAGCGGTGCTCGATATCGAGGCGTTTCTGGAGCATGACGGTTCCGGCTTTGCCGTCGTCAAGGCGAAGATCACGTCGGCGGGTAAAAAGATCTGCGATGCGCAGCTCAAGCTGCGCACCATTCCCTTCGATCAGGTGCCGCTCGGGCCGATCGTCAAGAAGCGCGCGGGCGAGGTGGGGCTGATGGATGCCCTGTCCGCACGGCCACAGGAGTAGCCATGTCCCCGGTCAAGCAGAAGTTCCCGAATGACGTCGTCATCACCGGCGTCGGCATCGTCACCAGCCAGGGCGTCGGCATCGCGCCGCATGTGGCGCTTCTGGGTGCCGAAAACGCGCCTGATGTGATTGTCGAGACCGAGCGTTTCGCGCCCTATCCGGTGCATCCGCTGCCGGTCATCGACTGGTCCGAGCAGATCGCCAAGCGCGGCGACCAGCGCCAGATGGAAACCTGGCAGCGGCTCGGCACCTATACCGCCGGGCTTGCCTTGGAAGACGCCGGCATCAAGGG
>JAVBSF010000266.1:0-6679 GCA_031556925.1 Pararhizobium sp. | reverse complement strand
TCTTCAGCGCCGCCGGCACGAAATCGCCGGTGTCGATGCCGAGATCGGCCATCGGCTTCGAAAGCGGGGTCAAGAGATCGCGGTCGGAGAAGTTCGGCATGACCGAGGCGTGCATGACGGCAACGTCAGGAATGTTGCCGGTGGAATAGGTCGCGGTCAGAAGGTCGTAGTAGGCGCCCCAATCGACGGTCTGGGTCACGACCTTGGCGCCGATGGTGTTTTCGGCGTTGAACTTGTTGGTCAGCGCCGTGATGATGCCGCACTCGCCATTGGCCTTGGAGACATCCGTCACCTGGCCGTATTCCGTCTGGCAATCGCCGAAGAAGCGGAAGAACGAGATATCGACGGCGTGGGCGCTGCCGCCCCAGAGCGTCGTCAGAAGTGTCGTGGCCAGCGCCAGGCGCTGCAACATTTTCGTCTTGTGCATCATATCCTCCTTGTCGATGCGGTACTGAAAAGGCCTTCCCGGCATGACCGGGCTGGCGGCGTTTACTTGCCGGCGCTCATGGCGACACCCGCCACGATGAAGCGCTGGAAGATCAGGAACAGAAGAACGATCGGCAGGCTGGCGAACACCGCCGAGGCCATGACCTGGCCCAATCCTTCCGAGAAGGCGAAGTTGCCCTGGATCGAGGCGAGGCCAACCGTGACCGTGTACATGTCGGCCTTGGTCGCCGAGACGAGCGGCCAGAGAAAGTCGTTCCAGGCGAAGATGAAGGTGAAGAGCCCGAGTGTCGTCAGCGCCGGCACGGAGAGCGGCAGCATGATCTTCAGGAAGATTGTCAACCGCGAGGCGTGATCGATGGCGGCCGCCTCTTCCAGCTCCTTCGGCACGCTGCGGAAGAACTGCATCATCAGGAACACGCCGATCGGCACGGCCACACGCGGCATCACCAGGGCGAAGTGGGTGTTGTGCAGGCCCCAGCCGGAAACCATCGTGTGCAATGGAATGAACACCGCCTGCTCGGGCACCATCAGGCCGGCGACGACGAGCATGAACAGTGTCTTCTTGAAGGGAAACTCCAGCCGCGCGAAGGCATATCCGGCCATGGACGAGACCACCAGCACCATCAGCGTCATCGTCACCGAAACGATCAGGCTGTGCATCAGCCAGCGCGGCACGGTGTCGAGCTTCAGGAGGCCGATATAGTTGTCGAGCGTGAAGGGGATCGGTAAGAGGCCAGCCGTCGAGCGCATCAGCTCGGCATTCGGCTTCAGCGACATGGCGACGACCCAGATCACCGGGATGAGCCAGATAATTGCGAAGGCGACGGTTGCCCCGAGGATCAGGAGATCGGTGGCGCGGCGCAGGCCGCTTGTGCGTGCGCTTGCCATCATTCGTCTCCCTTCCGGCCGAGCCAGAGCTGCAGCATGGTGAAACCGAGCATCAGGATGAAGAGCCCGAAGGACATGGCCGTGGCATAGCCGACCTGCCAGTCGCGGAAGCTCGTCTCGTAGATGTATTGAACCAGCGTGCGCGTGCGGTTTGCCGGCCCGCCCTGGGTCATCAGGAAGGCCTGACCAAAAATCTGGAACTGGCCGACGATCTGCAGCACAAGCACCAGAAGCACGGTATGGCGGATCGAGGGCAGGGTGATGTTCCTGAGCACGGTGAAGCGGCTGGCATGGTCGAGTTCGGCCGCTTCATAGAGTTCCTGCGGGATCTGGCTGAGTGCCGCCAGAAACAGCGCCATCGGCAGGCCGACACCCCACCAGAGCGTGGTAAGCGCGATGGACGGCATGGCGAGCGTCGGGTGGCCGAGGAAGTTGATCGGCTTGACGCCGATGAGATTAAAGAGCGGCACCAGCAGGCCATTGTCGGCCGACAGAACCATCGACCAGACGAGCGTCACGACCGAGACCGAAAACACGCTCGACATGAAGAAGATCGAGCGCAGCACGCCCTTCAATCGCCCCTGACCGAAGACGGCGAGCGCCAGAACCAGCGCTAGCACGGTCATGGTCGGAACCGTCATCGCGACGAATTTCAGGGTGTTGCCGACCGTCTTCCAGAAGATCGCGTCGAACCAGATGTCTTCGTAGTTCAGGAAGCCGATATACTCGCGGTAACTGCCGGCAAGCTCCCAGTCGTGAAGGCTGATCCAGAGGCCCTTGAAGAAGGGATAGGCGAGAAAGGTGGCGTAGATCACCGCAAAGGGCGCGAGAAAGAGATAGGCGGAGAGGGCGTCACGCCGCCGGCTGGCTTTCAGGGTGCTGGCGCTCATGCCCCGTCCCCCGAAAAACGGGTGATCGACAGGGTGTTGTCGTCGAAGACGTGGCGCGTACCGGGGCCGATCGCGAAACGGGCGATGGAGCCGATAGCTGGCGCCGTACCGCCGCGCAGTTCGGACACGATCGACGTGCCATCCGCGAGCGTCGCATAGACGAGCTGCAGCGAACCCAGCTGCTCCACCACATCGACGGTCCCGGCGAGCGCGCCTTCATTGGAGGGCGACAAGATTTCAGGACGCAGGCCGAGCGTCACCTTGTCGCCAACCTTTGCGGAGCCTGAACGGATTTTTGCGGTCACGCGGGTCTCGCCGGGGCAGGCGAGCTCGACGGTTTCGCCATCGACGGTCGCGACCGTGGCCGGGATCAGGTTGATGCGCGGCGCGCCGAGGAAGCCGGCGACGAAGGCATTGGCGGGGCGCTCGTAAAGCTCGATCGGCGCGCCGACCTGCTCGATCTCACCGGCGCGCAGCACGACGATGCGGTCGGCCATGGTCATGGCTTCCGTCTGGTCGTGGGTGACATAGATCATCGTCGCGCCGAGCCGATGGTGAAGCTTGGCGATCTCGGTGCGCATGGAAACGCGCAGCGCGGCGTCGAGATTGGAGAGCGGCTCGTCGAACAGGAACACATCCGGCTCGCGCATGATGGCGCGGCCGATGGCGACGCGCTGGCGCTGGCCGCCGGAAAGCTGCCGGGGCTTGCGGTCGAGATACGGTTCCAGTTGCAGGATGGCGGCGGCCTTGGCGATACGCTCGGTGATTTCGGCCTTGGGCGTGCCGATGTTCTTCAGGCCGAAGGCCATGTTTTCGCGGGCGGTCATATGCGGGTAGAGCGCGTAGTTCTGGAAGACCATGGCGACGCCGCGGTCGCGAGCGGCCATGTCATTGACTCGGTTACCGCCAATCTCGATGTTGCCGCCGGTGATATCCTCGAAACCGGCGATCATGCGCAGCAGTGTCGATTTTCCGCAGCCGGATGGTCCGACGAAGACGACGAACTCGCCGTCCTCGATGGCGAGCGAGACGTCACGAATGACATTCACGGCGCCATAATTCTTCGACACCCCTGCGAGCGTTACTCCTGCCATGCACTCCTCCCAGGGCATTAGTTATAAATTACCAATTATAACTAAAATTATTAGCAGGCAAGCCCCGTGGAGGCCTTTTCTGTTCATAAAACTTCGTGCTAATCGAAAAGCCCTGTCCACCAAGGGGTTTGCGTGATCAAGAAGCCGACAATGTCCGACATCGCCATCGCCTGCGGCGTTTCGCAGGCGACCGTGTCGCTCGTGCTCAACAATGCGCCGGGCACGCGCATCTCGCCGGCAACGCGCGAGGCCGTGCTGAGCGCCGCGGTGAAAATGGGCTATAGCACGCCGGCGCGCCGCATTGACCGGCGGCCGCTGATCGCCATGCTCATCAATGAAGTTACGAGTTCACCCCATGCCGCCGGCTTCATCGACGGGGCAGGCGAGGCGGCGAACGAGCTTGGCTATCTGCTCTCGGTGATGCCGACCGCCGCCGATGAAGAGGCCGAGCAGGCGGCGCTCGAACATCTGGCAGCCCTGCCGGTGGCGGGCGTCATCTATGCGCGCCTGATCACCCAGCAGGTGGCCTTGCCGGCGCAGCTTGGCGAGCGGCCGACCGTGCTTCTGAACTGCTACACCACCGATACCCATGTGCCGAGCGTCGTGCCGGGCGATCTGTCGGCGGTCATGAAAGCGACCCTGTCGCTGATCGAAGCGGGCCACACGCGCATCGCCTATATCGGCGGCGAGGATTCGATCGAGGCCTCGCGCGAGCGTCTCAAGGGCTATCGCAGGGCGCTGACCATGCACGATATTCCCGTCGACAATCACCTGATCGTCAAGGGCCGCTGGACGATCCAGGGCGGTTATGCCGCTTTCAAGAAATTGCAGGCGCTCGACGAGCCGCCGACAGCGATCTGCTGTTTCTGCGACCGCATCGCCATGGGCGTTTACGAGGCGGCGAAGGAGATCGGCCTGAAAATCCCTGACGATCTCTCCGTCATCGGTTTCGACAACGAATCCTATTCCGGCGACATGCTGCCGCCGCTGACGACGATGGAGCTGCCGCATGCCGACATGGCGCGTTATGCCGTCGAGAAGCTGGCGGAAATGATCGCCACGCCACGGGCGCGCCATGACACCCACAAGGTCAAACTGGAATGCGAGATGATCGTTCGCAAATCGGTGGCGCCAAGGCTTGCTCGATAGGCCCAATACACAGTCAGCCATCCGCATCCGAACGATGATCCTCCGTTCGCGACCCCCTCACCGCGATGCTCGAATACATGCCTGTCGTGCGGAACTCCGTCGGGCTGGCGCCGAAATAGCGGCGAAATACCTTGGCGAAATAATTGGGATCGTCGAAGCCGGACATGACGGCGATCTCCTTGACCGAGAGGTCCGCCGCCTCGGTCAGAAGCCTGGTCGCCCGCTGAAGCCGTTTGCGCAGCACGAATTCCGCCGGCGACACGCCTTCGCTGGCGGAAAAGACGCGGGAGAAATGCGCGCGGCTGAGCCCCGAAACCTCCGCCAGCGCCTCCACCGGCAGCGGCTTTTCCAGATTGGCCGAGATGTGGTCGATGACGTGTTGCATGGTGCGATATTCCTGGCTGAACACCGGATGCGAGCCGAACACGTCGTCGTACAGCACCATCGCCGCCTCATAGGCGATGGCCGAGGCGCTGCCCGGCTGGTCGGCGCCGCCGGAGATCAGCCGCAGGCTGCAATCGGCAAGGCGCTCGATGGTTTCCGGCTTCAGGTTGAGGATCGGGCCGGTCGCCGCGAGGATCGCCTTGTGGATGCGCAGCGCCTCTTCGCCGTTCATCGATATCCAGAAAAATTCCCAGCGGCCGTTCTGTTCCAGCCAGTAGCGGTGGTTGTGCGGCACCAGCACCAGCAGGGTCTCGCCTTCCTTCACGCGATAGTTGCGGCTTTCGTAACGCAGGTTTCCGGCGCCCTTGATCGTGTGCTGCAGCACCGTGAACGGCGTTTCGCCGCGCCTTCTTCCGTCCCAGTCATAGCTTGCATCGGTGCGGATTTCGTAGCCGGTGCTGGTCGGCATGGTGTGCAGGCTGTGGCGGCCGCGCGGCAAGGAAACGGTGCGCATGACCGGCCCGTTTTCGATCAATCTCTTGAGCACAGAATTACCCATGAAAGCACAATACCTCTCTGGCGACGCCCCCTCATTATACGCATAATGCCCCTCATCAAAGCGGCATGAAGGGGTTGTAACGGAGATGCAGGGCATAGGAAGTGCCGTCTTTTCCGCGCATTGAATTTACCCTGCCCCTTTTCGCGGCCGAATGATCAGCGACGAGAACAACATGAGCAGCTTGAAGATTGCCCTTATCCGCGTCGGCAGCGTCGGCGAATCCGGCTCGGGCAAGACCGCCTTCGACGTAGCCGCATAATTCAGACAAGAGGCCAGTCATGACCAGACAACCGAAAATCACCTTCATCGGCGCGGGCTCCACCGTGTTCATGAAGAACATCATCGGCGACGTGCTCCAGCGCCCGGCGCTGTCGGACGCCAGGATCGCCCTGATGGACATCAACCCGCAGCGGCTGGAAGAAAGCGAAGTCGTCGTTCGCAAGCTGATCTCGACGCTCGGCGTCAAGGCGACCATCGAGCTGCACTCCAACCAGCGCAAGGCGCTGGAAGGTGCCAATTTCGTCGTCGTCGCCTTCCAGATCGGCGGTTACGAGCCCTGCACGGTCACGGACTTCGAAGTGCCGAAGAAATACGGCCTTCGCCAGACGATTGCCGACACGCTCGGCGTCGGCGGCATCATGCGCGGGCTTCGCACCGTGCCGCATCTGTGGAAGATCTGCGAAGACATGATGCAGGTCTGCCCGGAGGCGATCCTGTTGCAATACGTCAACCCGATGGCGATCAACACCTGGGCGATCGCGGAAAAATATCCTCTCATCAAGCAGGTCGGTCTCTGCCATTCGGTACAGGGCACGGCGATGGAACTCGCCCATGATCTCGATATCCCCTACGAGGAAATCCGTTATCGCTCGGCCGGCATCAACCACATGGCCTTCTACCTGAAGTTCGAGCATCGCCAGCCCGACGGTTCCTACAAGGACCTCTATCCGGATCTCGTGCGCGCTTATCGCGAGGGACGTGCGCCGAAGCCGGGCTGGAATCCGCGTTGCCCCAACAAGGTGCGCTACGAGATGCTGACCCGCCTCGGCTATTTCGTCACCGAAAGCTCCGAGCATTTCGCCGAATACACGCCATACTTCATCAAGGAAGGCCGCGAGGACCTGATCGAGAAGTTCGGCATTCCGCTCGACGAATATCCGAAGCGCTGCATCGAGCAGATCGAGCGCTGGAAGGGCCAGGCGGAAGCCTATCGCTCGGCAGACAAGATCGAGGTCAAGCAATCGAAGGAATATGCGTCCTCGATCATC
>JAVBSF010000112.1:0-2959 GCA_031556925.1 Pararhizobium sp. | reverse complement strand
TTGCACCGCTGGTCGCAGCCTCGAAATCCATCTTCGACGGATCGGCCTCGGGAAGCGCCGCCGGGTCGAGGCCGGCGGCTGCGATCGAGCCCTTCAGATAATTGCCGTGAATGCCGGTGAAATAATTGGAATACACGATGTCGGCCGACGTGCTGTCGACGATCATCTGCTTGTAGGCGTCACTGGCGCGCGCCTCGGTGGTGGCGATAAAGGGCGTGCCGATATAGGCCATGTCGGCCCCCATCGCCTGCGCGGCAAGAATCGCGCCGCCATTTGCGATCGCGCCGGAAAGCAGAAGAGGCCCGTCGAACCAGCTGCGAATTTCCTGGATCAGCGCGAAAGGCGAAAGCGTGCCGGCATGACCGCCCGCACCGGCCGCAACCGCGATCAGGCCATCAGCCCCCTTGCGAATGGCGGAATTCGCATGACGGTTGTTAATGACATCGTGAAGCACGATGCCGCCATAGGAATGAATTGCCGCATTGACCTCCGGCACCGCGCCGAGCGAGGAAATGACGATCGGCACCTTGTACTTGACACACAGCATCAGATCCTGCTCCAGCCGCGCATTCGATTTGTGCACGATCTGGTTAACGGCAAAAGGAGCAGCCGGCCGGCCGGGATTTTTAGCATTGTATGCCGCGAGATCTTCGGTGATTTCCGCCAGCCACTCGTCAAGCTGCGAATGGGGACGCGCATTCAGCGCGGGAAAGGAACCGACGACGCCGGCCTTGCATTGCGCAAGCGTCAAGGCAGGATGCGAAATGATGAAAAGAGGCGCGGCAACGACCGGCAGGCGTGTGGTTCCGCTGAGAATGGCTGGCAGGGACATCGATTTCCTCCTTCATCAATTTTGACGTTTGCGTAAACGTAAGCTTTTGTAGCAGCGCCGGAGACCTTTGCCTAGATGCCATGACGACCTCAGAAATGCCGGGGATTATCGAAGCCTTCAGCGCGCTTGCCGGCCGCGAGGCTTGCAGATCGATCCCGCAACCGTTACCCAATCGTTAACAGAATGGCTGCGCCCCGGCCTTGAACTGGCTGAAGGGACGGCATGGCACCGGCGTATCGCCTCGATCATGCAGGAATGCCGCCGCAGGAACATGGTTGCGGGTGGCGAAAGGACGGATGTGAGCGGACTGGAAACGGCAATACGTCAGGCGCTAGAGCGCTCTGACCGGACGAGCCCGGAAATGCGCGCCCGCATTTACCAGTCCGCGCGCAATGCGCTGGAAGCCGGCCTGCGCAAGCAGGATGTGCATGATCCCGAGGTGATTGCCCAGCAACGGCACCGGCTGGAAGTTCTGATCCACGCGATCGAGAATGAAGAACTTACCAGCCTGAAGAGGCAGGCCGAGGTGGAAGTGCCGGCCGAAACGCCCGCAGCGCAAAGCGCACCCGCCGAAAGAGAAGCCCCCTCTCTCGACAGCAAGCTCGACATCGCGCCGGACCGACGCCCCGTTTCCTCCGGGGACGCGAGCCTCGACGATATTCGTGGGGAAAAACGCAGTCCTGTTCAAGGTGTCGAACCGGCAATCGCGCCCGAACCGCGTCTTGCCCGAGACCGTGACGACGACCTGCGCACGCCCGATCTGACGGCCGGCGACGGCCCGCGGATGGAAATTGACCGGAAAGCACGCCGCGCAGCCAAACGCGGCACGGAAAAGACGAAAAAACGCCGGTGGCGCAGCCGCATCATCTCTTTCCTGATGGTCGTGGCCGTGCTGGCCGCGGCTTTCGGGACAGCCGGCTGGTGGGTGCTTTCCAGCGGCCTGCTGCAGACCGCGGCCGAACGGGACACCAGCGTCGCCAATCCTCCGGCGACCGTCAACTCGGAAGACTTTGCCGGTGGCGGTGGCCTTCTGACGCTTGGCGCGCAATCGGGATTCACCAGCGACTGGATCGAAGTCTACACGCCCGGCAGCGGCGACAGCCCGGTTGCGGGCGCGCGCGCAACTGCCGACATCATCAGCGACGAGGCCGGTCAGCACCTGCGCGTCGTGTCGGGAGGCGCTGATGCCGATGGCGATATCCGGCTGTCGATCCCGGCCTCGGTGCTGGAGCAGCTTTCGGGCAAGACCTCGACGATCGCGCTGACGGTGCAGGCCGACATGGGCAAATCCACACAGTTCTCCGTCGAATGCGACTTCAGCACGCTTGGCGAATGCGGCCGCCATCGCTTCACGGTCAATGACGAGAAGGTAGACATGCTGTTCAAGGTGACCTTCGATCGCAGCCTCGCGCCGAGCGACCCCGGCGCGATCGTGCTGAGCAGCGACGTGACCGGCGCGGGCCAAAGCCTCAATCTTTTCGCAGTCCGGATTCTGCCGGGACAGTAAGCCGTCCGGCGAGGGAATTGCGGAGCGGCGGCCGAAGCGCCGCCATCTCTCCTCTTGCGAGCAGGGAAGCGCCACCGCATTGCTGTCCGCACAGGCCGGCTATTTCAGGAAATCATGTCCTGAACCCACAATCCTGTCGTCGATCTTGCCGATCGCGTCCTTGTCCTTGCCCTCATAATCCAGCCTGTGGAGAATGTGACGGATGACATTCAAACGGGCCCGCCGCTTGTCATTGGCATGGATCACGGTCCAAGGCGCGTCCTTCGTATGGGTTTCCTTGAGCATCCGGTCCCGCGCCCGCGAGTAATCGTCCCATTTGTTGAGCGCGGCGATATCCATCGGCGACAATTTCCAGATCTTCAAAGGATCGTGACGGCGGTCGTGAAAGCGCTTGAGCTGCATTTCATGGCCGATGTTGAGCCAGAACTTGAAGAAGACGATGCCTTCGTCTGATATCAGCTCCTCGAAACGGGGGGTCTGGCGGAAAAAGGTTTCATACTGCTCCGGCGTGCAGAACCCCATGACCGGCTCGACGCCGGCCCGGTTGTACCAGGAACGGTCGAACATGACGAACTCGCCGCTGGTCGGGAAGTGCGCGATATAGCGCTGGTAGTACCATT